>JASJEC010000004.1 GCA_030064845.1 Kiloniellales bacterium | reverse complement strand
GTAATGCCCATGACCGGGAGGTAGCAGGAGACGCGCGCCAGGGTCTCCTCCGGCGGGATCAGCCTGTGCGTTGATTTCCTGAAGCCTTTTGTGAGATCGCCCGGACTTGACCGCAGGATGTCGAATGCCGCGCTTTTGTCCCGTACCGTCATATCACCGCCACCGGATCTTGCTGCAGCTGTCTGGTGCTGAAGTATTTATGAGCGGGAAGGCTGCGGGTTAACGGCAAACGTGCATCCGCCGCAACCGCGGCCTATTCCCACTCGTCACTCGGAAGGTCTGCCCTCAGTTCAGACTAGCCGAGCCAGGATCAATCAGGACACGGGCAGAAACGCCATCACCCGGATCAACGAGCACTCTCGCAGAACCCATATCGCCCGGATCGACCAGCACTCTCGCAGAACGCACGTCACCGGGGTTGATCAGCACCATGGCTGAGGAGTTATCGCCGGGATCGTCGGATGCTTCGATCGGTTCGACGCAACCCGGATCGACCAGCACCCTGGCGGACTGGCAATCGGCGTGCGTCTCAGCGCCTTCGTCCACCCAAGGGGAGAGCTCGGTGTTCCCGCTCTCAGTCTGCCCCTCCACTCTTACACAGCTTCCCGGGCGAAGTAGGTAGAGAGCGCCGTCTGCCCCTCTCGTCAGGGTGCCTTCATCAAATTGCTGATACATTATTCTCTCCCTTGATTCGAGCTAAAGAGCCTGCTCGCCCTATTGGATTTAAGAACAATTTGCTTAATCGTCTGTGAAGCGCTTCACAGCATCCCGCACTGAGATGATTTAGCGTTACTTACTTTTTAGTAACCGTTTGCAACCTTTGGGTTGGGGAGACATCTTGGAATGAGTGGTGATGTAACCAGAATCAACGCCCACAATAGCGCCGAAGCACACGCCATCAGGCTATGTCTGGACGAGTTGGGCGCGCACGCCGAGGCTCAGGGCCTCACCCTGGCGGCTAACCTGATCGGCGCCGCATCCCGAGCGATCTCGGATGAGATCTTTCAGAAGGAAGTGGCGGAACGGGTCGCCACGGCGTCTGAGGGCTTAGCAGTCAAGGCAAAGTAAGCCGCACCTCGGGCTACTATTTCTTCACAAGAATGGTAGCCGGTCAGTCGACAAGATCGATCGGAAGGCCGGCTTTAGTGCGCGTACACTCCGCCAAGTTCAACCAGTAATCCATCTCGAGCGAACGATACTTCGAGATGGCAAGGTTCAGGTTCTCCACAGCCGCCCGTTCGCGGTCGGAGCGCTGATAGACTCGCGCCAAGCCGTAGTGAGTATGAGCCAGCAGCGGCGCCATTAACTGGCGCCGGGCGATTTTCTGGGCTCGGAGGTAGAAGGATTCTGCCTGTTGGGCGCTCAGCTTGCTTCTCCGGCTGGCGATTTCGCCCAGGAGCCAAAGCGCCCAGGCTTCATCGCCGATCTCGCCGTGCCGCCGCGCCGTTTCCAGGGCGTTGTCGGCGTGGAGACGGGCCTGCTCCTCCTGGCCCGAGAGGAGGAGGGCCTCTCCCAGCCAGGTCAGTTCCTGCGAGAGCTGGAACTTCAGGGCCTGATGTTCCGCGGCGGCCGCCGCTTTGCGCAGCAGCCGCAAGCCGTCTCTGAGGGCGCCGAGGCGGACCTGGGCGTAGCCGAGCGTCGCCGCGCTCAAGGGGAATAGGAGCTTGGCCCGGGTCGAGTTGCAAAGTTCGAAGCTGCGCACGAGCGGCGGCAGGCTGCGCTCGAAATCGCCTTTCCTCAGCAGAGCGTTGCCGACGAATAGGTAAGCGTAGATCTGACTGAAGACGTGACCGGCCTCCTCGGCGATCATGATGCCTTCATCACCGACGCGGATCGCCTCCGCGAAGTGACCGAGCTCGCCGAGCGCTCTTGCCAGGGAAGTTCGACTGCCGACAGAGGCAATAACCAGCAAACCAAAACGATCGAACGACTCGCCTTTCGAGATCTTTCCGATGGTGGTTTCCAATAGCCCACAGGCGGATTGGTAGTCTCCGCGATCGAGATACACCGATCCAAGCCGAGTCCCGATTTCGATCTGCGACTTGGCGTCGCCCAAGCGTCGCGCCAGGTCCAGCGCCAACTCGCCCTTGGCGATGGCCCCTTTCAAGTCAGCACGCACCCAGTGGCAGACCATAAAGGCGGAAACCACCTTGGTCAGCCGTCGGCGATCATCCAGCGCTTCGGCGAGCCGCTGGGCTTCGACGAGCTGCCGATGCGCCAGGTCCTGTTTCCCGAGAGTGAAGAGCGTCTGGACGTACTCGAGGCGGGTATCGATTTCCCTGCTGCGATACCGCCTGCTGTCCGGCAGCCGGTCGAGCGATGTCAAAGCGGAACTGAAGAGCCTTGCAGCCTCGCGATTGGCCGAACGTCCTTGGGCGCGGCGCCCGGCCCTTCGGCAGTAAGCGAAAGCCTTGGACCAGTCCTCTGCCAGAAAAGCGTGATGCGCCAGGAGATCGATCTTGCCATGCAGCTGTTGTTCTGAGCGCTTCTCGATCGCCGAGAGCACACGGGCGTGCAGTCCCTGGCGTTTCGCTTTGAGGATCGTCTTGTAAGCCACATCGTGGATCAACGCATGGCGGAAGCTGAACTCGAGGTTCGGCACTATGCGCGTGCGTTCCAGGAAGCCGGATTGCTGCAGCCGGCCGAGGCACGCGAACAGCTCCTCCCTGTCCATGGGATAGAGCTCTCTGAGCAAGCCGACGTCGACGCGGGCGCCGATCACCGAAGCGCTTACCAGCAGCGTCCGGTCCACAGCGGGCAGCGCGTCGATGCGCGCCGCCAACACGCCGTTCACCGTTGCGGGAATCTCGAGCTCGGACACCGGGACCGCCAGGTCGTATCCGCCCGGCACTCGGGTCAGAGCGCCGGAATCCTCCAGCGCCCGCACGCATTCGCCGAGGAAGAAAGGGTTGCCCTGGGTCTTGACCGCGAGGAGGTGCTTCAACTCCTCGAGGGCCGGGTCGTTGCCCAGCCAGGTCTCGAGGAGGTCGGAGGTCTGGCTGCGCGAGAACGGGGTTAGTTCCAATTCCTGGGCCGCCGGCCAGCCGGCCCACGCCGAGCCGCCGCTTTCGCGGCTCGTTACGATGAGGAACAGGCGGGAGTTCGGCACCCGCTGCGCCAACTCCTGGGTCAGGAGTCTGGTTTCGGAATCGGCCCATTGGAAGTCTTCGAAGGCCAGGATCATCGGCGCGCCGCGGCACGCCGCATCGACAACGTCTGCGACTGTCTCGACGATGTTCTGCAAGCGCTCGGCCGGCTCCAGTTGAGACCAGGCGGGATCGTCGACAGCGAGGTCGAAGACCTGCTGGACGGCCGAGAGCGCATTGCGGCCGGCGACGTCCAGTTCAGATAGCGCCTGCGCAATGCTCTCTGCGGGCGGCGTCCCGGACCCCAGTTGCAGCAAGTGCCGGAGTATCCGTGCCGAGGGCTCCAGAACACGTGCCATGCCCGCCGGCAGGATCTCGCAACAGATCGCGCTGCCTTTCATGGCGGGGATCAGCCCGAGGAACTCGGAAAGCAGGCGGGACTTTCCGATACCCGCCTCGCCCGTCATGGCCAGCGTCCGTCCCTCCCCCGCCGACACCTCCCGCCAGAGGGTTTCGAGACGGTCCAGATCCTTGGCACGGCCGATGAACAGTGGCTCCGAAGCGCGCTGCGCAGGACCGGGGGGGCGCTGACCGAGGTCGATCTCTTCCAGCAGGTAAGCCTGAACCGCCTCGGCGTCCGGGCGGATGCGCACGACTCCCTGCGGACGCACCGCCACCTTCTGGGATACCAGCCGCAAGGTATCCAAGCTGATAAGCACGCCGTTGACGGGGGCGGCGCTCTCGAGGCGCTGGGCGAGGTAGACCGCTTCCCCGACCACCCGGTACTTCAGCCCGTAGTCGCCGTTAGGCTCCTTCACCACGACCTCGCCGGAACTGAGGCCGATCCTGATGCTCGACGCGTCGGGCGCGCCTGATCCCTCGGCATTCAGCGCCCGCACCCGGTTTCGAATCGCGGCAGCCGCCAGGCACGCCCGCATGCCGTGGTCTTCCTGGGCCCGCGGGGCGCCGAAGATGGCCATCACGCCATCGCCGAGCACCTGGTTGACCATGCCGCCGAAGCGCTCCACGCCCTCGACCATGATCTGCAGCAAGGTCAAGAGCGCGTCGTCAGCGTCCTCGGGGTCGCAGCCGGCCACGAAGCGGCCGGACTGCGCGATATCGACGAACATGACGGTGACGAACTTCCGTTCCCCGTCAAAGGCGTCGAGCGGCTCTGGCTGCGGTTGTTCCAAAACTGCGAGCTTACCAATCAACGGACGCTCACCTCTACCCGTCAGCGTGCTTCCAACCTGACGAACCTGGAAGCGGCCCGGATCTCAAAGTTCCCGGCGCTTCGTTAGTTTAGACAACTTTTAACCAATAAGTAAGATTCCACGGAAATCGGCCACTTACAATCCAGAACTCTAAAGTTCGCCCATAAGTCGAACAATTCAGTTGAAGTTTGTGATAGACATTACCGTTGAAGTAGGTATCATTTGGCCGTTTTCGGCAGAAGAAGCATTGCTCTGGCCTTGCTTTCACCTCTTGCCGGAAAAGCTTGGTCTCGCGGGTGGGCGGGCTAAAAAATACAACTAAAAATGGAGACTGGTATCATCATGGGTAGTCGTAGGGATTCGCGCACGGCGTATGTCGATTCTCACGTAGGAAATCGGCTTCGTGAGCGGCGCATTCTCCTGGGCTTGAGCCAAACACGCTTGGGGGAGTCGCTTGGATTGAGCTTTCAGCAGATCCAGAAGTACGAACGCGGTATCGACCGGATCAGCGTCGGCCGCCTGGTGCATCTCGCTCATGTGCTCGACGTGCCCATTACCTATTTCTTCGAGGAGTTGTCCGATCCGTCCGCGGCGCCGGGGGCGAACAGCATGACGGCGGGGGACGTTTTGAGCTCGGTCGCGGCAGACGACCCTATGTCGAAGCGCGAAACGCTCGAGCTCGTGCGGGCCTATTATCAGATCGAGCAGCCGGAGCTGCGCAAGCATATCTTCTCGCTCATCCGGTCGATCGCTTCCCGGGAGCACTGAGAAAAGGCCGACGCCCGGCCCCTCGCCAGGTCGACATTCGATAGAAATCCCGCCACCGTTGCGCGCGGTGGCTGATAGACTTTGTCGTGCGGCAACCAAGGGGCGACAGCCGTCTCTTGGCGGCGTTGCCCCGAGAGCCTCACCCGGAAAAGTTTACCATAAATGGTAAGAAAATCAGAGATTTAGAGGCAATTTTCATAGTAATGACAACAAACGATTCACGATTCTTGTTGAGAATCCGCCCAGCTTAACGGGCCGGAAGGGGTTGACGCCTTAGGCTCAACGTCCACTGACAAACAATAAACCAGCGGAGTTGCGTTCTCGGTGAGCGGTCCCAGCCATCAAACCGCAGAGACGGAAGACGCGCCTCGCGGCGGCGAGGATACGCGCCCGATTCCGCTCGACATCATGAGTCGGCTGGACGGCATCGATCTGATGCAGAACGTCTCGATCATTGTCGAAGGGCTGCCGAACGGCGCACAGCTCTCGACAGGAAAGAACAATTGGGACGGTACCTGGTCGCTGACCCCGATTCACCTTACCAATGTCAAGTTCATCCCGCCGGCGATCGCGGAGCCGCGGGAGTACACCCTGACGGTGCGCGTGCTCATGATCGACACCGACGGCTATGGCATTGCCACCACCGTCGCCCTTTTCGATCTCGACGTGCCGGCGCACGCCGAGGATGTCGAAATCGCACCGGCCGCCGCACCGACCGCCGCTCCGACGGCGAAGGCCGCTCCAACGGCGAAGGCCGACGCGCAGATTGAAGAGGATCGACTGGCCGCTCTCGAGGAGAAGTGGAAGGCCGAAGAGCAGAAGCGCCTGGCCGAGGCCGAGGCCAAGTGGAAGTCAGAAACGGAGGCCAAGTGGAAGGCGGTCATCCAGTCCCGGCTGTCCGAGATCGAAGCCAAGCGCGATGCCCTGATCGACCGTGGCAAAGCCCTGTCGGACAACAAGAAGCTGGCCGAGGACGCGCGCAAACAGGCCGTCGAGGAGGCCAAGCGCGAAGCCGAGATGGAGCGCCAGCGCGCGATCGACGAGATCCAGCGTGCGGCCGAGGACGAGAAGCGCAAGGCGGTTGAGGAAGCGCGCCTCCAGGCCGACCTGGAGATGAAGCGCGCGATCGAGGCCGAACGCCAGCGCGTCCTGGAAGAGGCCATGAAGCAGGCCGAGGGCGAGAAGCTACAAGCGATCGAGCAAGCCCGGGAAAGGGCCGAGAAGGAAAAGCGGCTGGCCGCCGAGGCTGTCAAGAAGATCGCCGACGAGGAGGCCCAGCGCCGGGCTAGTCAAGAACACCAGATCGCCGAGATGGAAGCGCGCATCCGCGCCGAGGAAGAAGGCCGTCTCGCCGAGGAGCGGGCGAAGTGGAAGTCCGAGGAGGAATCGCGCCTCGCGGAGCTGGAGACCAAACTTCAGCAGGAATACGAGGAGCGCCTGGCAAAGGCCGAGGCCGAGAAGCTGAAGGAAGCTGAAAAGCGCATCGCCGATGCCGAGGCCAAGAGGATCGAGGAGGAAGAAAGAAGGCTCGCCGAGCTCGAAGCGAAGCGACTGGTCGAGGAGGAGAAACGCCTCGCCGCCGAAGAGGCGCGGCGGCTTGCCGAAGCCGAGCGACAGTTCGCGGAACGAGAGACCAAGCGCCTCGCCGAGGCGGAGAAGCGCTTGGCGGACGAAGAAGCCAAGCGCCGGGCCGAGGAAGAACAGCGACTCACCGAGATGGAGACGCTCCGCAAGGTCGAGGAGGAACGTCGCCTCGCCGAGCTCGAAGCCAAACTGACGGCGGAAGGCGAACTCCGACAGGCCGCCGAGGTCGCGAAGCAGAAGCTGGAGCACGAGCTCAAAAAGGCTGCCGAAGAGGCCAGGAAAACCGCTGAATCGGAACGCCGAAAGGCCGCTGAAGAAGCCCAGCGGAAGGCGAAGGAAGAACTTCGCCAGGTCATGGAGGAAGCCAAACGCCAGACCGAGCAGGAGCGCAAGCGGGCCCTGGAGGAAGCTAAGCGCCAGATCGAGGAGGAACGCCAGCAGGCGGCCGAGGCGGTCCGGCTCTCAACCCTCGAAGAGAAGCGCAAAGCCACTGAGCGTGCGAAGAAGAAGACCGAGGAGGCGCGCCGGAACGCTGCCGCCGAGGCCAAACGCCAGGCGAACGACCGCCAGCGCGAAGCCAAGGAGCGCGCCCAGAAGAAGGTCGATGCGCAGCGCCGGGCGCTCGCGCAGAAGGACCTGAAGAAGGCTTCGGAGCACCGCTGGGAGGCCGCGGAACTGGCCCGGCAGCGGGTGAACCAGGATCCGCTCGAAGGCCTTGGCAGCATGAAGTACGGAAAGAAGCCGCCACCCCCTACCGTTATCGCTGCAGGAAAGTCGGTCGAGAATGCCGGAGCGGCCAAGCTCTCGCTCGGCAAGACTCACGCGTCCGGCTTGATCACCGAGCCGCCGCCGAAGCCCAAGTCCGGGGCGAACCAGAAGAAGGAGCGGGGCAAGATCGCCCGCTGGCTGTTCGGACAGACCGACAGCTGACCGCCGCCAGGCCGGCCCGATGACCGCAATTAATTGTAAAGCATAGGATTTCATCCTTTCTAAAGAGCGGTCTTGCCACTCTGCCTAAGGTAATCTCGGCAAGGGATCAGGAGGATGTGATGGGCTTGTCGAAGCGCACGTTCGAGGTTGTCCTCGACCTGCTGGAGAACAAGATCAGCTGCATGGAAGGCTGGGACCAGGCGACCGCCAGAGAGCGGTCCAAGCTGGAAGCCTGTCGGCGCGAGCTGCTCGAGGTACAGGGCCGTGAACGGTCGGATCGGGAAGGTGGGCGGTCCGCCGTGGTCATCGATGCCTTTCCCGATGCCGTTGTGCCCGAACCCGACGCAGCACAGTAACTTATTGAATTTTGGTTACTTTTTAGAATGGCCTGCTGACCCTCCAGGCCTCGGAAGCGCCGATTCTCGGCTCAAACATGACACAAGGCCGCCCTCGCTGTTGAGGTATGGTCCCGGCGGTTCGGGCGTATAATAGCCGTAGCACGCCAACGACCCTTTCCGGGCGGTCGACGAAAGTCTAACGCAGGAGCGCTCAAGTGGTCATCTGGACGCGGGTACAGAACCTCAAGAGACGGCGCGATGAGCGACAGAGCGCGGCGCGCGTCAAGGACCTCGAACTGGCCGCGAGCTTCGTCCGGTCGATCGAAACCGGTGACGTTCGAACCGATGTCGAGATCGGCGAACTGGCCACACGTCTCCAGGAACTTGCATGGGAAGCGACCGCCCGCTCCCTCTCGGCCAATCGGCCGGCAACGCCCTGCGCCGCGAAAAACGACTGAGGCGATCACCTCTATATCGAGAAATCCTTTAGGCCGAGCGCAGGAGCTCGATGTGGCTGCTCTGGTGCGCCCGGCGGTCGATGACACGATCGGCCGGAAACCAGATCGTCGCCGTGGTCCCCAATCCGAGCTCGCTTTGCAACTCGAGGCAGCCGCCGTGCAGCTGCATGATCTGGTCGACCAGGGGCAGACCAAGCCCGGTTCCCTCGTGTTCCCGATTGAAAGCGCTCGCCACCTGCACGAAGGGCTCTCGAACCTTCTTGAGATCGGTCGCCGAGATGCCGATTCCGCTGTCCTGGACGCTGAAGCCGTATCGCCCTGCGCCGTCTCCCTGCAACGTCAATACTATGGCGCCACCCGAGCGGGTGAACTTGATCGCGTTGCTCATCAGATTGATGATAACTTGAGAAATCAGTCTCTTGTCGACCTCGAGCAAGGGCACGTTGGCGGGGAAATGGGCAACCACCCGGATCCCCTGCTCTTGGCTCTTGGCGCTCAGCATACGCAGGCAGCGGTCTATGACGCTCGGCAGATCCACGTTGGAGACATCCAGTGTCAGCTTGCCGGCCTCCGCCTTCGAGAGGTCCAGAATGTCGTTGATGATGACAAGAAGGTGGTTGCCACTGTTGTGGATATCTCGGACGTAGTCCTGGTATCGCGATGAGCCGAGCGGTCCGAAGACCTCTTTGTCTAGGATCTCGGAGAAACCGATGATCGCATTGAGCGGCGTCCGGAGCTCGTGGCTCATGTTGGCCAGAAACTCGCTCTTCGACTGGTTCGCGACCTCGGCCTGCTCACGCGCCGACTCCGCTTGCACCTTGGCGAGCCTCAGCGCGTGTTCGGAGCGCCGGTGCTCCGTGATGTCGCGGGCGAAGGCGCAGTTGTAGGCCTCGCCGTCGAACTCGATATAGTTGGCGGTGACGTCCATGGGAATGAGAGAACCGGACTTGGTGCACAGCAGCGACTCGTAGTTTGCATAGCCCGACTCCTTGAGCGCCTGCCAATGCTCCTCCCAGGCCGTCGGATCGAAGCGGGGGTCGATCTCCTGGATCGACTTCGCCAGCAGTTCGTCGCGCTCGTACTCCAGAGCCCGGCAAGCCGCCTCGTTGACGAAAAGGAAGTTCCCTTCCGGGCCGATCCAGAATGCCGACACGGCTGCGCGCTCGATCGTAAACTGCGGCAGACGCAAGGCCTTCTCACTCTGGCGGCGTTCGTTGACGATGCGCTCCATGAACACGACCGCCAGCATGGCGAGCGCGCTCATGATCACGCCGATCAGATCTTCGCTGGACGAGCCTACCGAAAAAATAACGTCGGGCGCCGCCAGATAGGCCCGCGCCAGGTAGTAGACCGCCATGGTCGCCGAGATGAAGGCGGTCAAGGCCGCCAGGAAGCCGAAGCGCCAATCCTCGAAACGTCGAAGCAGGGCCAGTGCCGAGGCAAAAGCGAAGGTGCTAATCAGGATTGAGACTATAAGACTAAGACTCATAGGACCAACCGTTCAACCAGTCGAACTTCGCGCGCTCTAACAAGGCATCTGCTTGAGAAATCTGACAAACCGGGCTTTCGCTCGACTCACTCCAGAACCGATAGAAGTTATTTCAAAATAAAAACTCTTGATTTCTTGTGTCTTTTTATCATATTTACCATTCATTATTCAATATAAAATTCGTTTCATTAAGTTAATTCGACACAAATACCGATAAAATCTTGAATTTCTTTCTACCGACACGCACGAGCTTCAGAGGTCTAGAAAGGCCCGGCCGGCGGAGCCGTCCGCCGAAAGCTCGCTCAGGGTCCCCCGATAGCGGATCTGCCCCTGTTCCAGGATCAGCGCCCGGCCGCCGATCGCGCCCGAGAAGCCCAGGTTCTGCTCCGACAGCAGGATCGCCATGCCGTCGTCGCGCAGCGTGCGCAGACCGCTCGCCAACTGCTCGACCACGATCGGCGCGAGACCTTCGGCCGGTTCGTCGAGCAGGATCAGGCGCGGGTTGCCCATCAGCGTGCGGCCTATGGTCAGCATCTGCTGTTCGCCGCCGCTCAATTGGCCGCCGAGGCGGCCGCGCAGCGCGCCGAGTCCCGGAAACAGCTCGAACACGCGATCCACGGTCCAATCCCGGGTGCCGCCGGGCCCCCGGCGGCGGCCGACGGCGAGGTTTTCGAGCACCGTGAGGTCGCTGAAGATCCGCCGCTCCTCGGGGACGTAGCCGAGGCCGAGCCGCGCGATCTCGTGCGTCTCGCGACCCTGGACATCCAGACCGTCGAACCGGATGCGCCCCCTGGCGGCCCGCACCAAGCCCATGATGGTCTTAAGGGTCGTGGACTTGCCCGCCCCGTTGCGGCCGAGCAGGACCACAACCTCTGACTCGCCGACCTCCAGGGACACCCGCCGCAGGATGTGCGCCAGGCCGTAGTAGGCGTCGACCTCGCGAAGCTCGAGCAGTGACGTCACGGCGCCGGCCCTTCCGAGCCTTGACCGCCGAGGTAGACCTCTCGGACCGTCGGATTCGCTCGGACAACTTCAGGCCGGTCGGAGGCGATCAGGCGCCCGCGACTCAAGACCATGATCCGGTCGGCGTGGGAGAAGACGACATCCATGTCGTGCTCGGTGAACAGCGCCATGATGCGCCTGCTTCTGACGACCTCCGCTGTCAGCGCCATGAGATCGGCGCGTTCGCGCGGCGCCATGCCCGCCGTCGGCTCGTCTAGGAGAAGCAGACGCGGTTGGTTTGTCAGTGCCAGGGCGAGTTCCACGCGCTTGAGATCACCATAGGCGAGCACACCGCAGGGTCGCTCGGCCTGCTCCGCCATGCCGACGCTCCGCAGCAGAGCCATGGCCTCGGCACGGTGCCGATCGCCGAGCCGCCTCGCCAGGCTGAGCGTACCGCCGCCGTGGCTGAGCAGCGCGACTTGGAGATTCTCCAGAACGGTCATCGAGGCGAAGGTCTGGGTGATCTGAAAGGTGCGCCCTACCCCCAGGCCCCAGATCTGCCGGGGCGAGCGGCCGGCCAGCTCAGTATCGCCCAGCAGGATCGAACCGGAGTCGGCGCGCAGCTGCCCGCTCAGCAGGTTGAAGCAGGTTGTCTTGCCGGCCCCGTTCGGGCCGATCATCGCGGTGAGTGTCCCCGGCTCGAGGGAGAAGCCGATGCCGTCGACGGCCCGAAGCGCGCCGAAGGACTTCTGCAGGTCGCGGACGACGAAAGCCACGGGCCTAGCGCCGCGCCGCGACACGGTCGAGCAGCCTGGAGACCGGGCCGGCGAGAGAACCGGCAAGGCCACGTGGGAAGGCGACCACGAGCAGCATAATCAAGGCGCCGAGGATCAATCGCCAATACTCCAGCCGTGAGATCAGATCGTGCAGGAAGGTGAAGGTGACGGCGCCAACGATCGGGCCCGACAGGGTCTGCAGCCCGCCCAGCAGCACCATGACCAGCGCATCGATCGACAACGGAATCGACAGCTGGTCGGGAAAGACGCTGCCCTTGGCGAAGGCGTAGAGAGCGCCCGCCAGGCCGGCGAAGAGGCCCGCGAGGGTGAAGGCGAACCACTGCTGCCGGTGCCGATCGATGCCAATGGCCTCGGCGCGCAGCGGCGAGTCACGGCAGGCCCTGAGGGCGTAGCCGAAGGGCGTGAAGACCGCATGGCGCAGCGCAATCAGCCCGCCGCCGGCGAGCGCCAGCGTGACGAGATAGAAGACGGTGCGGTCCTGGGCCCAGCCCGAGGGGCGGATCCCGAGCAGGCCGTCGTCTCCGCCGGTCACGCCGTACCACTGGGTCGCCACCGACCAGGCGATCTGCGCCGCGGCCAGTGTCAGCATGGCGAGATAGACCCCGGTGAGGCGCACGCAGAGCCAGCCCACGACCAGCGCGAAAGCAGCGGCGGCGAAGGGCGCCGCCATCACGGCCGCCTCCATCGGCGCCGCCAGATAGGTGACCAGCAGGGCCGCGCCGTAGGCGCCCATCCCGAAGTAGGCCGCGTGGCCGAACGAGATCATGCCCCCGGGCCCCATGATGAAGTGCAGGCTGGCGGCGAACAGGCAGAAGATCAGGATGTCCGTGGCCAGGATGACCGCGGACTCGCTCGCCGCCCAGGGCAGCAGCACGAGGAGCAGCGCGCCGGCCGCCAGCAAGGCCGCCGAACGGGGGGAGAGCGCGCCGAAGCGCGGAACCGAGGTCGCACGCGACCCCGACGGCGCGACGCCTTCAGGCCGGCCGAGCAGGCCCCAGGGCCGGAAAACCAGGACCAGGGCCATGACCAGGAACATGAGCACCAGGGTGATCTTGGGATAGAACAGCACGCCGAAGGCGTTGAGCTCGGCGATCAGCAGCGCGGCCAGGAAAGCGCCGGGAATGCTGCCCATGCCGCCGATCACAACGACGACAAAGGCTTCCGCAATGATATTGAGGTCCATCAGGAGGTCGGCCCCGCCCTTGGGGAGCTGCAGAGCGCCACCGAGCCCGGCCAGGAAGGCGCCCAAAAAGAAGACGCCGGTGAAGAGGTGCCGCTGATTGACCCCGAGCGCGGCGACCATCTCCCGGTCCTGCGTCGCGGCACGGACCAACGCGCCCCAGCGGGTCTTGCGGAACAGAAACCAGAGCAGAAGCAGGATCAGCGGGCCGAGCACGATGAGCGCGAAGTCGTAGGTCGGCAGGCGCTGGCCGAGGATCTCGACCGAGCCCCGCAGTCCCGGCGCGCGCGGCCCGAGCAGGTCTTCCGGGCCCCAGATCAGGAGGGCGAGGTCCTGGATCACCAGCACGACGCCAAAGGTGGCGACGAGCTGAAACAGCTCCGGGGCGCTGTAGATCCTCCGCAGCAGCAGAACCTCGATCACGACGCCGATCGCGCCGACGGCAAGCGCCGCTAGAAGCACGGCGCCCCAGAACCCCAGAGGTCCGGGCGACAGGAACTGCACCAGGCTGTAGGCGATGTAGGCGCCCAGCATGTAGAGCGAGCCGTGGGCCAGATTGACGATTCGGGTCACCCCGAAGACGATCGAGAGACCGACGGCAATCAGAAAGAGGGAGCAGGCGCTGGCCAGCCCGGTGAGGAACTGCGCCACGTAGATGCCCATGCCCGCCCCCGAGAGCCTCCGACCGGGCCCGTCCGGCTCAGCGGAGCCTGCGGATCTGGCGGAGCAGCATCACTCCGCGGGCCGCATCGCCTCGACGGCGGCGTCGTCCGGCAGGTGGTCGGCGCCGTCGGCGTAGACCCAGTCGACCATGACCCCGCGACCGTCGCGCAAGCTGGTCTTGCCGACGAACGCGCCCATGGTGGACTGGTGATCGATCTCGCGGAAGGTGATCTCGCCGAAGGGCGTATCGACCTTCAGGCCCTTCATCGCGGTGATCAGGGCCTCGGTTTCCGTCGAGCCGGCGTTCTCCAGGGCCGCCGCAATCGTCTGGAAGGTCGCGTAGCCGACCACCGAGCCGGCGCGCGGATAGTCCGACCAGCGGGCCTGATAAGCCTCGCGGAAGCGCTTGTGCGCCTCGGTCTCGATGTCGTACCAGGGGTAGCCCGTCACGATCCAGCCCTCGGGCGCCTCGTCCTTCAGCGCGTCGAGATACTCGGGTTCGCCGGTCAGCAGCGAGACCACTGCGCGATCCTCGAACAGGCCGCGCACCGTGCCCTCCCGCACGAACTTCGAGAGATCCGCCCCAAAGGTCACGTTGTAGATCGCTTCCGGCGTGGCCGCGGCGAGCGCCTGCACCTCGGCGCCGGCGTCGATCTTGAACAGCGGCGGCCATTGCTGCACGACCACCTCAATGTCGGGCCGCTTGGCGCGCAGCACCTCGAGGAAAGCGGCCACGGCGTCCTGCCCGTACTTGTAGTTCGGCGCGATCGTCGCCCAGCGCTTGACCGGAAGCTCGGCAGCCGCGCTGGCCAGCATGTGGGCCTGCATGTAGGTCGAGGGGCGGAGCCGAAAGGTGTAGCGGTTTCCTTTGGACCAGACCAGCGCATCGGACAGCGGCTCCGCTGCCAGGTAGAGTGTCTTGTTGCTCTGGGCGAAATCGGCGAGCGCCAGGCCGATGTGCGAGAAGAACCCGCCGGCGATCAACACCACCCGATCGGACGACAGGAGCTCGGCGGCGATCTTGACCGCTTCGCCCGGCTTCCCGGTATCGTCCCGCGAGACGACCTGGAGTGGCCGCCCGAGCACGCCGCCTGCCGCGTTGATCTGCTCGACCGCCAGGGTCCAGCCCTTCTTGTAGGGCTCGAGAAAAGCCGGCAAGCGCTTGTAGCTGTTGATTTCGCCGATCTTGATCGGCTCGGCGGCAAGCACCGCCGAGAAGCCCAGGACCCAGATGCCCGCCAAGACCGACAGGAGCGTTCGCAAGATCATGCCTCTCTCCCCATCCTCGTCGCCGCGCAGCCCGGCCCCCTCTTCTCATTACACGGCCTCGCGCAAAGTCCGGCAAGCCCCAAGGTCGGCGTAGACGAGGATTGCAGATTCCGCATGGGTCTTTCGATTGATCGACGGCCGGACCCTGCCCATTTCCCGGCTATTCCCGCAGGCTCCAAAAAAGAACAAACGGACCGAGGGTACGTTCATCGTCGATCCCGCGAATTCGGAGGAATAGCCAAGATGCAAGACTTCGCAACCGAGGTGCTGGACCGCTTCGCCGCGCATCCGGCCCGGGTCACCATCGTCACCGAACGTAACAAGTGCGGCACCTGGGGCGTGGCCGCCTACTACGAGCGCGAGGATGGCGCCCGGGACCGGCGACTCGTGGCGACCTGCGAGACCCAGAAGGACGCCGCACAGGCGCTGCGCAACGCCTGGGCCGCCCTCGGCAGCTGGTAGAGTCCCCGGCGGGGGTCCCGGCGCGATCGCCAGCCGAGACCCCCGCCGGTTGAATGTTGCTCTCTAGCGCAGCAGGAGTATGGGGCAGTCGACCTGCTCGACGAGTTCTTCCAGATGCAGGCGATCCACGAAGGGGCCCTGCCGATCGATCACATAGAGCGCGGCTTTCCTGCCGCGAAGCAAGGCCACGAGATCCGCTCGCTCGTCGAGTGCCAGCGTCTCTACGGCGGCACCCAATTCGTGCCCTTGCAGCCACGTCCGGCAGGACTGCCCCAGGGCTTCCGCCTCGGCCCGGGTTCCACCGATGGCGAGGACCTCGAGGGGCCGGCTGAAGACTTGCGCCAGCTTCCCGGCGAAGCCGAGGGTCTGGAAGTTTCCCTGCGCAACGGCCGTGACGGGTCCGCTCTGGGGCGGCCCAGCGCGAGAGAGAAACACCGAGCAGGGTGCGAGGACGGCGGTCTGCCGCGCGGTCGATCCCAGGAGACGGCCCAACTGCCCGGCTCCGCTCGTCGTGCCGAGGGCGACCAGATCACACCCGCGCGCCTCGATGAGCAGCTGCTCGCTGGTGGCGCCTCGAACGACCTGAAAGGACCAGCGGACGCGCCACTGGCTGGCGGCTTCGGCCAGCGATTCACGCGCCAGGCGGGCCTGCGCGCGCAGCGCCCGTTCCATCACCGCGAGGTCGAGGTCCGCCGGCGCCCCCGAGTGCGCGCTGACCAGGCGGGTCACTGGAAGCGCCGACATCTGCAGGAGCTCGGCGTCCTCGACGAAGAGGCCCACGAGCTCGCTCTGCAGACTGGCGGCCAGGCGCGCCGCGGTCTGGAGGACCGCGCGGCTCGGTTCCGAGGCATCCAGAGCGACCAGAATCCGCCTCAGCGTGATTTCCGGTTCCTCTTCGCTCATGTCGCCTTGTCCGACTCGTCGCGCCTCGCGAAGGCTCTCAGCTTGTCCGACAGGTCCTCCAGACGGGCCTCCACCTTGTGGTTGATCGTCCCCGGCGCGAAGAGCCCCTCGGCGTCGCGCACGCCGGCGGGCTGGCCGGTGAGCGTCTCGATCGCCTGATCCACGGTCGCCACCGCGACCACTTGGAACCGCCCGGCCTCCACCGCCGCCACGACATCGGGCCGCAGCATGAGGTGCTTGACGTTCGAGACCGGGATGACCACGCCCTGATCGCCGGTCAGGCCGCGGGCCGCACAGAGATCGAAGAACCCTTCGATCTTCTCGTTGACGCCGCCGATCGCCTGCACCTCGCCGTGCTGGTTGACGGAGCCCGTGACCGCGAAGCTCTGGAGGATCGGAACCTCGGCCAACGCCGAAAGCAGGGCACAGAGCTCGGCGCAGGACGCGCTGTCGCCGTCCACGCCGCCATAGGACTGCTCGAAGACCAGGCTGGCGGAGAGCGACAAGGGCCGTTCCGGCGCGTAGCGCGCGCTGAGGAAACCCTTGAGGATCAGAACACCCTTGGAATGGAGCGGTCCGCCGAGCTCGACCTCGCGCTCGATGTCGACCAGGTCGCCGCGGCCCAGCCTGATGCGCGCGGTAATGCGGCTCGGCCGGCCGAAGGCGAAGCTGCCCAGCGAAATCACCGAAAGGCCGTTGACCTGACCGACCCGAGCGCCGCGATCGTCGATCAGGATCGTCCCCCTGACGGTCTCTTCCTGAAGCCTCTGGCGCAGGCGGTCCTGGCGGTAGACCGCCTTGTCGATCGCCTTCTGGACATCCTCGGACTGGACAAGATCGCGTCCCGCGATGCCGGCCCAGTGATCCGCCTCGCGCAGCAGGTCGGCGATCAGCTCGGTCTTGGCCGATAGCTTGGCGCGGTCGTCGGCGAGGCGGGCGGCCTGCTCGAGGACGCGGCCGACGGCCGCCCGGCCGAAGGGCCGAAGCCGCTCCTTGCGCACCAGTGTCGCCACCTGGCGTGCGAAGAGCGCGCCGGTCTCGTCGTCGCGCTCAATGCGGTCGTCGAAATCGGCGGCGACCTTGAACAGGTCGGTAAACTCCGGGTCGTGACGGGTCAGGAGATAGTAGATCATCGGATCGCCGATCAGGACGACCTTGACGTCGAGGCCGATCGGCTCGGGCTCGAGCGAGGTTGTCGTCAGCAGGCCCATCGCCTGCGCGAGCGGCTCGATGCGCACCTGGCGCGCCAGCAACGCGCGCTTGAGGCCCTCCCAGGACAGCGGGCGGGTCAGCAGCTTGAGGACGTCGAGCATCAGGTAGCCACCGTTCGCCCGATGCAGCGCGCCGGGCCGGATCATGTTGAAATCCGTGACCAGGGTGCCCAGCTCCGCGCGCTGCTCAATGCGTCCCATGAGCCGGTCGAAAGTCGGGTTGTCTTCGTGCACGACCGGCGCGTGGCCGCTCTTGCCGTTATGGACGATCAGGTTAACGAGGTAACGGCGAAAAAGACCGGCCGCGGGAGACTCGCCGTCGGTCCCCTTGGCGTTCGGGCCGCCCGCCATCGGCTGCAGGAAGGCGTCGACGTTCTCGACCACGTCGCGCTCCAATTCGTCGAGGTAGGCGAGGACGTTCTCGAGATCCTCGTAGGCCTCGCGGAGAGACCCGATCAGATGCCCGACCGCGAAGCTCGCAGTCTCGTGGTTGAGCTCGCGCAGCTTCGCGCGCGACTCCTTGAGCCACAGCGGCGTCGTCTCCAGCACACCCTGCAAGCGCTTCTGCAGCTCTTCGATGTCCGCCTGGACCTGTTCCTGGACTTCCTTTGGCAGGGCGCCGAAGGCCTCCGGCGGGACGAGCTTGCCGTCCTTGACGGGCGCGAAGGCGAATCCGATCGGCGTTCTGACCAGGGCGAGCCCCTTCGCCTTGGCCGCCTCTTCGATGTCGGCCAGGGACTGTTGCTGCCGTTCCTTGAACTCCTCCTCGATGACCTGGCGGCGCGCCCGGTACTCGTCGCTCTCGAACGCGCTTGCGAGCGCCGCGCGCAGGTCCTCGACCATACCCTCCATGTCGTGCTTGAAGGTCTGGCCGCGGCCCGCAGGCAGGCTGAGCGCCCTCGGCGCGTGAGGTTCGGCGAAGTTGTGGACGTAGCACTGGTCCGGAGGCGCCCCCCTCTGCGCCGCTGCGGCATCGAGGAAGCGACGCACGATGCCGTGACGGTCGACGCCTTCAGGCCCGAGGACATAGGCGTTGTAGCCCGGCTGCGCCATGCCCAGGGCGAACTGCACGGCCTCCACCGCGCGGTCCTGACCGATCACCCGGTCGAGATCCTCCAGCTCGGCGGTGGTCTCGAACCGCCAACCCGAGGTGTCGCAGCGCGAGAAAAGCTGCGACGGCGTCAGCCGTCCCCAGTCGGGTGTCTCGGCGGTGGGCTCCTCAGCCGCCATGTTCTCGCCTGATCTCCGTTTCCTGCAACCAGGTCTCTGCGCCAGTGGTGGCGTTTGGAAATCACCCTAGTGGAGCCTCCAAGCCGCCCGCTTGATATGCGTCAATGTGGCGCCGCCGCCCGGCGGCGAGGGTGCAGGAAGCATAGCGCACCCAATAGGGCCTCATAAGCATGATGGAAGAGCGCGAAACGGAGCCGCGCGCGCCTCGGCGGCACGGGACGGATGGCCTGCCGGCCGCCCTGGGATCGAGCCTGCTGCTCACCGATCTCTATGAACTCAACATGATGCAGGCCTATCTTGAGGCCGGTATGACCGAGACAGCGGTCTTCGAGTTCTTCGTTCGAAAGCTCCCGGCGCAACGTGGATTCCTCATGGCGGCCGGTCTCGAGCAAGTGGTCGCCTTTCTGACCGGCGCGCGTTTCACGGCCGAGGAGCTGGCCTGGCTGCAGGAGAGCGGCCGCTTCAGCCGGGACTTTGTCGACTACCTGGAAGCGCTTCGTTTCGACGGCGACGTCGACGCCATGCGCGAGGGCACGCTGTTCTTCACGGACGAACCCATCCTGCGTCTCGCGGCGGCCCTGCCCGTGGCGCAGCTGATGGAGACCCGCATCATCAATCTCCTGCATTTTCAGTGCGTGATCGCGTCCAAGGCGGCGCGCATGGTACTCGCCGCCGGGGGAAAGAGGCTGATCGATTTCGGCCTGCGCCGGGCACACGGCGCCGAGGCCGGGCTGCTGGCAGCGCGCGCCGCCTACATCGCCGGATTCGACGGCACCGCCACGACGAGTGCCGGCCGCGCGTTCGGCATCCCGATCGTCGGCACCATGGCCCACTCCTTCATTCAAGCCCACGGCGACGAGGCGGCGGCCTTCGAGAATTTTGCCCGCTCGCGGCCCGATCGACTGGTCCTGCTGCTCGACACCTATGACACCCTGGCCGCGGCCCGGAAGGTCATCGATCTGGTGCCCAAGCTGAGGCAGTCGGGGATCGAGGTGCGCGGCGTCCGGCTCGACAGCGGCGATCTCGTCGCCGAGGCACGTGCGGTCCGTACCCTGCTCGATCGCGCCGGACTTCCGGAAATCGAGATCTTCGCCAGCGGCGGCCTCGACGAGGCCGCCTTGGCCGTGCACGCGCGCGAGGCGGCGCCGATCGACGGTTACGGCATCGGTACCAGCCTGACCACCTCGAGCGACGCCCCGGCGCTCGACTGCGCCTACAAGCTCCAGGAGTATGCGGGTCGGCCCACGCGTAAGGTATCGAGCGGCAAGGCGACCTGGCCCGGGCGCAAGCAGGTCTATCGGCACTACAGCCCGAGCGGCGCGGATGATCCCAACGGCGGCACCAACATGGGCGATACCGTCACGAGGGAGGATGAAGCGAGCGAGGGGGTTCCCCTGGTCCGGCCCGTGATGCGCGACGGGCGGCTGGTCGGGCCTCTGCCGGACTTGGCCGAACTGCGCGCCCACGCGTCGGCGGAGCTGCGCCGTTTGCCGACACAGCTCCAGCGCCTCGAGAGCGACGCCCGCTATCCGGTTGAGATATCGTCCGGCTTGAGGGAATTGGCGAAGACAGCGGACCGATTGAGAAGCGCGGCGGGCTGAGCGGAGCCAGGTCGCCGACGGGTCAGCGAAGGGCGTCCCCCGCCTTGTCCAAGGCGGTCAGCAGCGTGTCCCGATGGTCCTCGTCCATGGGCGGCTGCTCGGCCAGGGACCCGGCCCACTCGGTCAGGATATTCGCCAGCAGGCGGTGATGGAGGTGGATCTCGACCTGACGGCGCTGCTCGCCGACACGGGTCAGCTTGATCAAGAGGCCATCGTTCTCGGCCCGGGCCTCGAACTTGGCGTCGCTCGGAAAGGACCCGACGTAGAACTTGTCGGGAAAGTCGATGGACACCTCCGCCTTGTCCGGTATCGGATGGGACGACCGCTTCTTCACGAGCCTGCCCAGACTTTCCCGACGCGACAGGATCCGACGGTCACAAGCGCCCCATCTCGTACTCCTCGCAGGAGTAGTTCAAGGCCGACAGGCCCTCTTCGAGATAGTCGCCCAGCAGGGGAATGCCGAGGAGGTAACGCGCGGTATGCTCGTTGTGGGCGTCTCGGGCCGCCTTCCGGGCATCCTCGATCTCCCCGGCGGTGAAGTCGCCACGCCCAAGCCAGGTCAAGGCAACCAGATCGACCTGCTGGTCGATGTTGAGGCCGTCGATCAATGCCTGCAGCTCGTCCTCGGTCGCATCATCCGCCCGGTCTTCGAGCACCTCGCGCATGTTCTCGTCCGACGGGTTCGAGCCGAGATCCGGCTCGCCCACCTCGACCTTGGCATCGAAGGCGTGGGCCTTGATGGCTATGAAGCAGACCGTCTGCGGATCGATGTTCAGCATCTTCGCCTCCCGGCTCCTGCGCGCTAGCCGATGCGCTCCCACAGCTTGGTCTCTTCGTCGAGCCGCGCCTTCTCCAGACCGAAGAAGTCGCGTCGAGAAAGCAGGCCGCACACCCGGCCGCCCGACACGACCGGCAGATGGCGATATCCGCCGTCCTGCATGAGGCGCAGCGCGTCGATGGCGCTGGTGTCCGGCGCCACCGTATCGGGATCCGGGGTCATGACGTCCTTGACCGGCGTCTCGTCAGGATCCAGTCCGGCGGCGACAACCCGGCAGGCCATATCGTTGACCGTAATGATTCCTTTCAAGGTACCGCCTTCCACGATCGGCAAGGCCCCGACGTCATGCTCGCGCATAATCTGCGCGGCGCGCCGTGCGGAAGTTTTTCCGCGCACCGTCTCGACATGCTTCTGTTCGATCACATCGGGGATAATCTTTCGAGTCACTGCGTGGTCTCCTCGCCAACCGTGTCATCGCCGGGCCCAGCAGCCTATCGGGTTCCGGACCATCACCAAAGAGATCTAAGTGCGGCAAGCCCCGGATGCCTTGATCTGGGACAAGTCCCGGGCGGCCATGCTTTGGTTTCTTCCAACAAGCCGGACGCCCTTGGTACTTGGCGCGGCCCGGGATCCAGCTGAAGGGCACGGTTGCGTCCAATGAAGAAGACTGCCTTCGTCACCGGCGCGACGGGTTTCGTCGGCCTCAATCTGGTCGAGCAGCTCGTCCTGGCGGATTGGGACGTCGTGGCTCTCCACCGGCCGACATCCGACCTGACCGTGCTCAGCAGGTTCCCAGTGCAGCTGGTCCAAGGAGACCTGCTCGACCCGCGGTCCCTGGAGCGCGCCGTGCCGAGCGAGGTCGATGCCGTGTTCCACGTCGCGGCCGACATTTCGTTCTGGACCAGTCACGACGCGCGGCAGACCGCCGTTAACGTCGGAGGCACCGAGAACGTCTTGGACGCCGCGATTGCCGCAAGGGCCCGGCGGTTCGTCCACACTTCGACCTGGAACACCTTCGGTCTGGAGCTGGGTGTTGTAAGCGAGGAATCGGCGCAGCTCGGGGGCCGATCCTGGATCAACTACAACCGCACGAAGTTCCTCGCCGAACAGAAGGTGCGCGAGGCGGTCGCGCGGGGACTGGACGCGGTCATCCTCAATCCCTGTCATGTCATGGGACGATATGACCGCAAAGGCTGGGCGCGCGTCATCATCGACCTCTGCACAAAGTGGATCCCCGCGGCGCCACCGGGCGCAGGGACCTTCTGCCTCGCCGAAGAGGTCGCGAAGGCTCACATCGCCGCGGCGGAGCGGGGAAAGACCGGGAAGAACTATCTTCTTGGCGGCGACTACGCGACCTTTCTCGCCTTGTTCCGGACCGTCGGCGAGGTCACGGGATGCCGCGCGCCCCGGGTCGTTCTGCCTTCCGGAGTCTTCCGGCTGGCCGCGCGGCTGAACGTCATGCTGAGCGCCGTGACGGGCAAGGAACCCGCGCTCACCCCGGAAGGGGCCGCGATGGTGACCGTCTCGGCCAAGGTCGTCTCGGATCTCGCCCAGCGCGAGCTCGGCTACCGACCCCCACCGCTCAGGACCCTGATCGAGGACAGCTACCGGTGGCTCGAGGCCGAGGGTCTCCTGCGGCGATAACGGCCGCGCGGCACGGCGGCGCCGCGGTCACTGCAGGGAGCGCCTGCGGGTTAGGAGAAATCTATTGTAGAGCCAGGCGATCATCAGTCCCGCCACCAGGCCGTTGACGAAAGCCCAGACGGCGCCCGCAATGCTGCCGACGAAAGTGGGGCTGAAACCGACGTAAAGGCTCGCCAGCGCCGCCGCGACGGGCACACCCCAACCGAGCCAGGCGGCGACGATCCCAAGCACGAAGACGAGGATCGCCCAGGTCAGTCCAAGGGCGAAACCGAAACTCAGGACGCCCAGGGTCGCGTGATGCTGATTCGATGCCATGGCGCAGCCACCTTTCGCTGTCTCCCGAACCGGCGCGGGAAACGAGCGGTCAACTTGGCCCGGACAGGGTGAGCCCGACTTGATCCAGCGCAAGGCGAAGGAAAGGCCAGGATCCTCGACTTTCCGGACCCAACTGACCGAAACTGCCGGGCCTCAGTCTCGGAGCGGAGTTGTCCCGTCTTGAGCCCGGTCGCCGAAGACACTGCGAAACCGATCGTCCGCTGGATCGACGAAACGATCTTCGAGCTCGGCCGGCAGTTCCGCTGGTCCTACCTGCCGCCGCTCATGGTGTATCTGGCGGCCGGTGTCTCGGGTCTTACCGCGATCGTCGGGACCTTCTTCATCAAGGAGTACCTCGACCTCTCGGCGGCCTTCCTGGCCGGCCTGGCCTTCTGGGCGGGACTCCCCTGGGCGCTGAAAATGCCGCTCGGCCACCTGGTCGACATCATCTGGCGCTGGAAGTTCCTCCTGGTCTACCTGGGCGCCCTGCTGATCGCGCTCAGCATCGGGGTCATGTACGGCCTGATCGCGCACACCGCCGTGCTTTCCCGGTTCATGGGGGTCGAGGCCTGGTTCGTCGTCTCGGCCCTCTTGGCGCCGATCGGCTACGTGGTCCAGGACACGGTCGCCGACGCCATGACGGTCGAGGCAGTGCCGGCGACCGCGCCGGACGGCAGGCCCTACAGCGACGCCGAGGTCAAGGCGATGCATACCACCATGCAGACGCTCGGCCGTTTCGCCATCATCTCCGGCTTGGTCATGGTCGCCGCCTTGAACATCGTTATGTTCAGGGACGTCGGAAACCTGTCCGAGTCCGAGAAGGTCTCGATCTACGCCGGAATCTACCTGCTGGCCCTGGGCATCCCGGTGCTCTCGGTGATCGGTGTCAGCCTCGGCGCCGTGACGCTGCGGCGCCGGGCCGCCGCGCTGCGGCGCGACGGCCGGGACGAGCGGGAAATCCACGACCTGGTCTACGGCGAGTCCGGGCGGACCCGGCCCAACTGGTGGATATTCGGCGGTTCCCTGGCCTTCGTCGCCTTCACCATGGCGACCGGCCTGAGCGGACTCGCCTACGCCCAGGAGATCGTCCTGGCGGGCTCTCTGACGATCGTGCTGTTTCTAATGCAGCGCCTGGTTCGCGAGCTGGATCCAGAGGTGCGCCGCGCCCTGGTCGGCACCGCCATCATCATCTTCGTGTTCCGTGCGGTTCCCCTGCCCGGCCCCGGCGTGGCCTGGTGGGAAATCGACGTGCTCGGCTTCGATCAGCGGTTCCTCTCGGTGCTTTCCCTGATCACCTCCTGTCTGGCGCTAGCGGGCATGGTGGTGCTGAGGCCCTTGATGGCGAGAAAATCGATCGCAGAGGTCATCCTTCTGCTGACTATCGCCACCGGCCTGCTATCGCTGCCCAACATCGGCCTCTACTACGGGCTTCACGAGTGGACCGCGCGGCATACCGGCGGCGTGGTCGACGCCCACTTCATCGCCATCCTGGATACGGCGCTCGAATCGCCCCTGGCGCAGATCGCCATGATCCCCCTGCTGGCCTGGATCGCGAAGAACGCCCCGGCCCACCTCAAGGCGACCTTCTTCGCCGTCATGGCCTCCTTCACGAACCTCGCCCTCTCGGCCTCGAGCCTGGGCACGAAGTACCTCAACCAGGTGTTCAACGTGACCCGCGAGGTGCGCGACCGGACCACGGGTGAGGTCTCGGTCCCGGCCGACTACGGCGAGCTCGGCTGGCTGCTGATCACGGTCGCGGTGATCGCCGTGGCCGCGCCGCTTATCGCAATCGCCCTGGTCCAAAGCTCGCCCCTGCGCACCCGGCAGTGATCGGCCGCTAGAGCAGATCACATTGAACCGGTATCCGGAAGTGATCCCGTTTGAATGCGATCCGCTCTAGGATTGTTCTGCATCAAGGCGGCGGCGAGCCGCAGGCCTTGTACTAAAGTCTGTGGCAGACTGAAGGACTTCGGAAGCGATCTTCGCATGAATGAAGAGGCGCCGGTTCAGCCTGCCCCGGACACGCGGGGCGAAACTTGGCACGCGCTGCCGGTCGAGACGGTCCTGGTCCGGCAGGGAAGCGGACCCGACGGCCTGAGCCCGGCGGATGCCGAGAAACGGCTGGACCGCTGGGGACATAACATCCTGCCGCGCCGGCGCCCGCCGTCGATTCCCTGGATCTATGTCCGTCAATTCGCCAATCCCCTGGTCTATCTGCTACTGGCGGCCACCGTGGTGTCCGTGGCGGTCGGCGAGTGGCTGGATGCCGGCTTCATCTTCGTGGTGCTCCAGCTCAATGCCGTGATCGGCGTGGCCCAGGAGTGGAAGGCGCAGAAGGAGGCCGAGGCGCTCGACGCGCTGATCCGGGACCGCGCGGTCGTGCGGCGCGAGGGCCACTGGGTCGAGGTCGATGCGGCGGAACTGGTGCCCGGCGATATCCTTCGGCTCGAATCGGGCGACCGCATCGGTGCCGATCTCCGGCTGCTCGAGCACCACGAGTTGACGGTCGACGAGTCGCTGCTGACCGGCGAGTCGCTGCCGGTCGCCAAGCAGCCCGATGCCGTGCACGACGTGCGCACGCCGGTCGCCGAGCGGGCCAACATGCTGCACGCCGGCTGCACCATCTTGAAGGGGCGCGCCCAGGGCGTGGTGGTGGCGACCGGCCGGCGGACCGAGATCGGCCGCATCGCCGAGGCGCTCGCGACCGGGCCGGCCTCGCCGCCGCCGCTGATCCGGCGCCTCGAGCACTTCAGCCGCCGTCTGGGGATCGTCACCATGGTGCTGATCGCGGTCATCGCCGTGGCCCAGCTGCTCCAGGGGACTCCGCTGATCACCGTGTTCCTAATCGCCGTCGCCCTGGCGGTCGCCGCCATTCCCGAGGGCCTCCCGGTAGCGATCACCATCGCCTTGGCCGTCGCGACACACCGCATGCAGAAACGCAGGGTGATCGTCCGCGCCCTGCCCGCGGTCGAAGGCCTGGGCACCTGCACGGTGATCGCCAGCGACAAGACCGGCACCTTGACCTGCAACGAGCTCATGGTCCGGCAAGTTCTGACCTTCTCCGGGTCGACACCCGACCCGGCAATTCAGATCAGCGGCGCCGGCTACGGCCGCGAGGGCGCGCCGACCTCCGACGGAAAGACCTTGACCGGGGAGGCCGAGAGCCGGTTCCGCGCCCTGGTCGAGAGCGCCGCGCTCTGCAACGAGGCCACGGTGCGGTTCACCGCCGAGGGCACCGAGCATTTGGGCGATACCGTCGACGTCGCCTTTCTCGTGGCGGCCACGAAGGCGGGGATCGACGTCCACGAGTTGCGCCGGAACGCGCCGCAGGTCAGCGCCATTCCTTACGAGCCGGCGCGGCGCTTCGCCGCCGCCTTTGCCGTCCCGGCCCGGTCGAGCGATCAACCCGAGGCGCCCGGCGACGGCGCCGTGGTCCATGTGAAAGGCGCGCCCGAGGTGATCCTGCCGTTGTGCAGTGGTTCGGACGCCGAGCAGCTGCGGGTCGAGGCCGACCGCATGGCTGCCCAAGGCTACCGCGTTCTGGCGGTGGCGCGCGGCCCCGCCACCCTGGAAGAGGCCCGCGCGGTGTCAGCCGACGCGCTGTCCGGCCTGACCTTTCTCGGTCTGGCTGGCCTGATCGACCCGGTGCGCCCGGAGGTGCCGGAGGCCATCGAGCGATGCCGCATGGCCGGAATCTCGGTGCGCATGGTGACGGGCGATCATCCCGGGACGGCCCTGGCGATCGCCCGGGAGCTCGGCATCGCCAGCGATCCTCGCGAGGTCGTGACCGGCGCCGAGCTGGCGCGGCACGACCGGCCGGACGATCACTTCGACCGGCGGGTTGCCGAGGCGCGGGTCTTCGCCCGGGTCGAGCCGGTGCAGAAGCTCGACATCGTCGCCGCCTATCAGCGGGGCGGCGAGGTCGTGGCCGTGACCGGCGACGGCGTGAACGACGCCCCCGCGCTCGACGCCGCCGACATCGGCGTGGCGATGGGCCTCGGCGGCACCGACGTGGCGCGCGGCGCGGCGGACTTGATACTGACCGACGACAACTTCGCCTCGATCGTCGCGGGCATCGAGGAAGGCCGGGTCGCCTACGACAACGTTCGCAAGCTGATCTTCCTGCTGGTCGCCACGGGACTGGGCGAGATCGTGCTCTTCCTGCTGGCGATCGTCTTCGACCGGCCGATCCCCCTCTTCGCCGTGCAGCTGCTGTGGCTGAACCTGGTGACCAATGGCATTCAGCACATGGCCCTGGCCTTCGAGAAGGCCGAGCCGGACATCGGCAAGCGGCCGCCGCGGCCGCCCGGCGAGGCGCTCTTCGACCGGCGGATGGTCAGCCAGGTCCTGACCGCCGGAACCTACATGGGCGCGATGGCCTTCGTCTTCTTCGAGTGGTGCCTGACCCAGGGCATGGCCGAGGCCGAGGCGCGCAACATGGTTCTGCTCCTCATGGTGCTGTTCGAGAACGCCCACGTTCTGAACGCCCGCTCCGAGCGGCGCTCGGTCTTCCAGGTGCCGCTCTCCGACAACTGGTTTCTCCTCTGGGCCGTCGCCGGCGCCCAGGGCCTGCACATCGCGGCCATGCACATGCCGGGCCTGAGCACGATCCTGGACGTGCAGCCGATCTCCTGGGCCGACTGGCTGACCGTGGCCATGATGGCCGTCTCGCTGATCGTCGCCATAGAGATCTACAAGCGCGTCGTGCCCCTGCGGTTGGGCGCGTGAGGGGCCCGCCGCGGGGCGGGGGTTACCCAGGGAGAGGCTTCAGGCCCTTGCGATCGGCTTCGGGTTGCTGGCGCTCTTCGCGGCGGCTGGGACGCCGCACTGCGGGTCCTGCTATGCACCGCTTCGCTGGGATTGACCATGTGGGGCGGGCGCCGCCGCGGTCTCGGGAATGGTGCCCAGGGGAGGAATTGAACCACCGACACCTGCATTTTCAGTGCAGTGCTCTACCAACTGAGCTACCTGGGCGTCGGCACCGAACGGACCGGCGGCGGTTATAGGGAAACTGGCGCGGCCTGTCCAGACCTTCCGGAAGCTCGGCGGGCCCGAATGCGCGAAGGGGCGTCCGATTGCCGGAGATTCCTCGGCCCGAAGCCCTGCCGTGACGCTGCTCGCTTGATCCCGGCGCCGCCGGTCGGCTTAACTGGTCGTCCCAGCAAGCAATGGACCGGCCCCGCCGGGGGAGGCACGAGATGAGCCAAGACCCGCGATTCGACAACAGCCGGGTGATCCGCGCGCCGCGCGGCACCGAGCTCAACGCCAAGTCCTGGCTGACCGAGGCGCCGCTCAGGATGATGATGAACAACCTCGACGCCGAGGTCGCCGAGAAGCCCCAGGAGCTGGTGGTCTACGGCGGGATCGGCCGGGCGGCGCGCGACTGGGCCTGCTTCGACACCATCGTCAAGGTGCTGAAGGAGCTGGAGGGCGACGAGACCCTCCTGGTCCAATCGGGCAAGCCGGTCGGCGTGTTCAAGACTCACGAGGACGCGCCCCGAGTCCTGATCGCCAACTCCAACCTGGTGCCCCACTGGGCCGACTGGGAGCACTTCAACGAGCTCGACCGCAAGGGGCTCATGATGTACGGCCAGATGACCGCCGGCTCCTGGATCTACATCGGCAGCCAGGGGATCGTGCAGGGCACCTACGAGACCTTCGTCGAGGCCGGGCGTCAGCACTACGGCGGGAACCTGACCGGCAAGTGGATCCTGACCGCGGGCCTGGGCGGCATGGGCGGCGCCCAGCCGCTCGCCGGGACCATGGCCGGGGCCTCGGTTCTGGCGATCGAATGCCGTCCGAGCCGGATCGAGAAGCGCCTGGAGACCGGCTACCTGGACACCAGCACCGACGACATCGACCGGGCCCTCGACCTGGTGCAAGCCGCCGCCGCCGAGAACAAGCCCCGCTCCATCGGCCTGCTCGGCAACGCCGCCGAGATCCTGCCGGAGCTGTTCCAGCGCGGCGTCAGGCCCGACCTCTTAACCGACCAGACCTCGGCCCACGACCCGTTGCACGGCTACCTGCCCGAGGGCTGGAGCCTCGACGAGTGGGAGAGCCGCCAGGAGAGCGAGCCCGAAGCCGTGATCGCCGCGGCCAAGGCATCCATGGCCAAGCACGTCGAGGCCATGCTGGCCTTCAAGCGGGCCGGCGTGCCGACCTTCGACTACGGCAACAACATCCGCCAGGTCGCTCTCGACCAGGGGGTCGAGAAGGCCTTCGACTTCCCCGGATTCGTGCCGGCCTACATCCGGCCGCTGTTCTGCCGCGGCGTCGGCCCGTTCCGCTGGGCCGCGCTCTCCGGCGAGCCCGAGGACATCTTCAAGACCGACGCAAAGGTCAAGGAGCTGATCCCCGACAACCCTCACCTGCACACCTGGCTCGACATGGCCCGCGAGCGCATCAAGTTCCAGGGCCTGCCGGCGCGGATCTGCTGGGTCGGGCTGGGCGAGCGGGCGCGGCTCGGTCTCGCGTTCAACGAGATGGTGCGCAATGGCGAACTCACGGCGCCCGTGGTGATCGGCCGCGACCACCTCGATTCCGGCTCGGTCGCAAGCCCGAACCGGGAAACCGAGGGCATGAAGGACGGCTCGGACGCGGTTTCCGACTGGCCGCTGCTGAACGCACTGGTCAACTGCGCCAGCGGCGCCACCTGGGTCAGCCTGCACCACGGCGGCGGCGTCGGCATGGGCTTCTCCCAGCACGCCGGCATGGTGATCGTCTGCGACGGCACCGAGGCCGCCGACCGACGCCTGGAGCGGGTGCTGACCAACGACCCCGGCACTGGCGTCATGCGCCACGCGGATGCCGGCTATGAAGAGGCGGTCGACTGCGCCAGGAAGCAGGGCCTCAACCTGCCCATGATCGAGTAGTTGGAACCAGTTACCAAAAGACCCTCACCCTGCCGTTCGCGCGGCTGCATCCCTCTCCGCTCGGGAGAGGGTCGTGGTGAGGGTGATTTGGTTTCTTGTTCCCTTCAGCTCGGGTCGCGCCTGAGCGCCTGGGCCATGCAGTGCACGCCGCCGCCGCCGCGGGTGAAGATATCGACCTCCGGATCGTAGACCGTGAAGCCCTGGGCGCGCAGGCGCTCGTTCAGGTCCTTGTTCTTCGCGGTCGAGAGCACTCGGTCGTCGCCCAGTGACATCACGTTGCAGCCGAGTTCCATGGTCTCGCGGTAGCCCACCGGGACGATCTCGATCTTCTTGGCCTTGAGCCAGTCCACGACGTCGGGCTCCGTGGTGTCGAGGCAGACCGCGGCCAGCTTCTCGGCCAGCATGCAGACCATGAGGTCGATGTGGACGTAGTGTTCGGCGATCGGGGCCAGCTTGACTTCCCAGCCCTCTCGTTCGAACCAGCGGGCGACCTGGCGCGCCGCTGGCTCCTGGGTGCGGTGACCGCAATGGCCGATCAGGACGCAGCCGGGCTCGATGATGTCGAAGTCGCCGCCCTCGAAGGCGGCGGCCGTCACCATGTCGTAGATCGGGATGCCCTTCTCTCGGTAGAAGCGGATCACCGGACCGTACTCACCCCGCCGCCACCACTGGTTCATCTGGGTCACCACGGCGCCGTAGGGAGTCATGAAGCTCGAGTCCCGGGCGTAGACCTGGTAGGGCAGGTCCTCGTCGGGCTCCAGCCAGTGCACGGTGACCCCGGCCTCCTCGTAGGCCTGGACCATCTCCCGGTGCTGGCGCATGGCGGCCTGCTTGTCGAAGCTGTCGCCCCGGCGCAGGGTCGCCTTGGAAATCGAGCTGGTCTCGAGCCAGCGGTAGTTGTCGGCCGAGCCGAGCAGAACGTCCCGCAGCAGGCCGTACTCCGAGTCGACCCCCCAGTCGGTCAGAGGCGCGGTGCCGCCGTCGGGATTGCGCCGTCTAAGCTCTTTGTCGCCACTCACCTCACCGCCCCCTTTGCCTCCAACTTCCCATCGGCCCCATTAAAGCGGTTCCCCGACTGCGCAGCCGAACTCCGCGGCGGCTTCCTGGAGCCAAGCGAAGACGATGTGCGCGAGGCTGCGCGTGACGTAGATGTCGAAGACCGGCTGGCCCCCTTCGTCCGGCCGGCGGTGGACCAGTGTCGCGACCTCCTCCAGCATGGACTGGGCGAAGGCGCCGGCGGGAAACACGCTGTCGTCGATGTCGACCGGCAGCCCCTTGACCAGCACGTCGCGCGCGGCCGGACCCGAGAGGCGCAGAACCGCGCGGCCGTGACCGAGGCCGGTTACCGCCGCCTGGTCGGCGGGCAGACGCCCGGCCAGCTTGTCGTGGAGTCCGTGGCTCTCCGGCGCAACGATCAGCAGGCGTTCCGGCCCGGTCATGAAGATCGTCACCGGGCCGGCCACGGCCGCGGTCCGATAGTCCGGCGGCGGCGGACAGGCGACCGCCTCGGAGACCGCGGCGGAAACGCCGTCGAAGCCGTCCGGCCAGCCAACCACCTGGACCAGGTCCAGCCCGCGGACCTCGGCGATGCCGACGCCGGGCGCGCCGTCGGCGGCGCCGGTCCGGCCCGGCCGGTAGAAGCCGGCGAGAGGCGAGCGGGCTTCAGGCATAGACGCGCTTTCCTTCCGGATCGACGAAATGGGGCGAGGCGACCTTGACGGCGACGCTCTGGTCCTTGACCGCGTAGACCGCCTGGACCACCTCCCCTTCCCGCGCCATGCCGCCCGCGAGCAGGCCGAGGGCGACGTAGTGGCCGAGCGCCGGGCTGAAGGTGACCGAGGTGACGTGGCCGAGACCGTGACCCTCGGGCGTCTTGCCCGATTCGTGGAGAATGGCGCCGGCGCGCAGACGCGCCGCGCCGTCCTCCGGGATCAGGCCGACCAGGGTCGGGCGGTCCTCGCGCTTCAGGCCCTCGCGGTGCATCAGGACGCTGCCGATGAAGGGCTTCTTGGTGCTGGCCATGCGTCCCAGGCCGAGGTCGCCGATCGTCGTGCGGCCGTCCAGCTCGGGCCCGGCCACGTGGCCCTTCTCGACCCTGAGCGCCCCCAGGGCCTCGAGGCCGTAGAGCACCAGGCCGTGGTTTTGGCCGGCTTCGTGAAGGCGTTCCCAAAGCGCCGTGCCGTAGCCCGCCGGCGTGAAGACCTCGTAGGCCAGCTCGCCGGAGAAGCTGATCCTGAAGATCCGCACCGGGATGTCGCCGACGTGGCCCTCGGCGACGCCCATGAAGGGCAAGGCCTCGTTGCCGAGGTCGATATCGGAGACCGCGTCGGCCAGGAGCGCCCGGCTGTTCGGCCCGGCCACGGCCATGCCGGCCCACTGGTCGGTCACCGAGGTGACCTGCACCTTGAGATCGGGCCAGGCGGTCTGCAGCAGAAACTCGAGATGGGCCATGACCCGCCCGGCGTTGGCCGTGGTCGTGGTCATGAAATAGTGGTGCTCGGCGATCCGCGACGTCGTGCCGTCATCCATCACGATGCCGTCCTCGCGCAGCATGAGCCCGTAGCGCGCCTTGCCGACCGCCAGCGCCTTCCAGCCGTTGACGTAGACCCGGTTGAGGAACTCCGCGGCGTCGGGCCCCTGGACGTCGATCTTGCCCAGGCTGGAGACGTCGACGAGGCCCACGGTCTCGCGAACGGCGGCCGCCTCGCGGCGGTAGGCCGCGTCCAGGTCCTCGCCCGGCTTCGGGTAGTACCAGGGCCGGATCCAGGGCCCGGCCTGGACGTCGACCGCGCCGTTCTCGCGGTGCCAGTCCTGCATCGGCGAGAGGCGCAGCGGATGGATGTGGTCGTCGACCGCCGTGCCGACCAGGGCGCCGCAGGCGATCCCGGTAAAGGGCGGCCGGAAGGTCGTGGTGCCGACCTGGGGGATCGTCGCCTGGCGCCGCTCGGCCATGATCGCCAGCGCGTTGACGTTGGAGGTCTTGCCCTGGTCGGTCGCCATGCCGAGCGTGGTATAGCGCTTCATGTGCTCGACCGAGACGTAGCCCTCCAGGTGGGCGAGGTCGATGTCGCTCGCCGAGACGTCGTTCTGCAGGTCGAGGAAGGCCTTGCCCCCCTTCGCGCCCGCCGCCTTGGGCACGCGCCAGAGCGGCATGAGCCGCCCGACGCCCGGCTCGTCGACCTCGGGCGCCGGCAGGTCCGGTATGGAGGCCGTGGCGCCCAAAGCCCCGGCGGCTTCGCGCCCGGCGGCCACCCCGGCGGCGACGCAGCCGGCCAGATCGAAGACGCCCTGGCAAGCCCCAACGCTGTGCTGGCCTGGCCGCAGCTGGCCCGGCACGAAGGCCGCGATGGTCTCGTCGAAGTCGAGCGACACCCTGGACTGGCTGTGCAAGTGAACGGTCGGCTGCCAGCCGCCGGAGACGCAGAGCAGGTCGCAGGGCCGGCGCTGCGCCGTCCCGGCGGCGCCGTCGGCCCCGAGCGGCGCGAGGTCGGCGTACTTCAAGCGGGAGCCTTTGCCGGCCGAGGCCACCACGTGGCCGAGCAGGAGCTCGATCCCCTGCCCCTCGGCCCGGGCGCGCAGGTCGGCCGCGACCTCGGCCCGGCTGTCCACCAAAGTGACCTTGGCGCCGGCGGCCTTGAGATCCAGGGCCGCCGGGTAGGCGCCGTCGTTGTTGGTGAACACCACGGCGTCGCGGCCAGGCAGCACGCCATAGCGGTTGACGTAGCTGCGGGCGGCCGAGGCCAGCATGATCCCCGGCAGATCGTTGTTCGCGAACACCAGGGGCCGCTCGATGGCGCCGGTGGCCAGCACGACCTCGCGGGCCCGCGCGACCCAGTAGCGCTGACGCGGCTGGTGATCCGCCGGCGCCGCCAGGTGGTCCGAGACCCGCTGGATCAGGCCCAGCGTGTTGCCGTCGTAGTAGCCGAAGGCCGTGGTCCGCGCCATCACCCGGACGTTGGCCAGGCCGTCCAGCTGTGCCAGCGCCTCGGCCAGCCAGGGCGCTGCCGCCGGGTTCGAGAGCAGCGCGCCGCCGGGCTCCGCCTGCTGCTCCACCAGCAGCACGCGCAGGCCCGCCCGGCCGGCGGTCAGGGCCGCCGCGAGGCCGGCGGGGCCGGCGCCGACGACCAGCACGTCGCAGAAGGCGTGCGCCTTCTCGTAGTGGTCGGGGTCGGGCTCCTTGGTCGCCGTGCCGAGCCCGGCCGCCCGCCGAATGAAGGGCTCGAAGAGCATCCATGACTTGCGGGTCGGGCCCATGAAGGTCTTGTAGTAAAAGCCTGCCGAGAAGAACGGGGTGAACAGGCCGTTGACCGCCATGGCGTCGAACGCGAGCGAGGGCCAGCGGTTCTGGCTCTCCGCCTCCAGTCCTTCGTAGAGCTCGACCGCGGTGGCCGGGAGGTTCGGTTCGCGCCGCGCCCCCTCGCGCAGGGTGACCAGGGCGCTCGGCTCCTCCACCCCGGCGGAGAAGACACCGCGCGGCCGGTGGTACTTGAAGCTGCGGCCGAACAGGCCGACGCCGTTGGCAAGAAGCGCGGAGGCCAGCGTGTCGCCGGCGAAGCCGCTGTAGCGCTTGCCGTCGAAGCGGAACGAGATCGGCGCGCCGCGATCGATCCGGCCGCCGCTCGCCAGGCGCGCGGAGCCTGTCATTCAGCCGCCGCCTTGCTCGGCCGGCCGGGGACCGTGTCGCGCGCGGGTTCGACCGAGTAGATCTCGTGCGTCACGGTGTCCCGCTCGACCCGAAGCCATTGGCGGCAGCCGTTGACGTGGTGCCAGAACTCCGTGTGCCGGCCGCGCGGGTTGTCGCGCAGAAAGACGTACTCGTACCAGGCCTGCATGTCCTCGCTGCCCCACTCGGGGCGGGTCAGGCTGGCGTCCTCGCCGTAGGTGAACTCGGTGAAGTCTCTGAGCCCGCAAAAGGGGCAGTTGATTCGCAACATGGCCGGTCTCTCGTTGCGGGCGTTCTAGTGGGCCTTGGGATAGGGGCCCGAGCCCTTCTCGTCGATCTGGTAGCCGCGCTGGAAGCGGTCCAGCGTGAAGGCGGCATTGAGCTTGTGGGGCGCGTCGTTGGCGATTGTGTGGGCGAAGCACCAGCCCGAGGCGGGCGTCGCCTTGAAGCCGCCGTAGCACCAGCCGCCGTTGATGTAGAGGCCCTCGATCGGCGATTTGCAGATGATCGGGCTGCCGTCCATGGTCATATCCATCACGCCGCCCCAGTGGCGCACGAGGCGCAGCCGCGAGATGCAGGGCACGAGGGCTTTGGCCATGGTCATGACATTCTCGACCAGCGGCAGGTTGCCGCGCTGGGCGTAGGAGTTGTAGCCGTCGAGATCGCCGCCGAAGACCAGCCCGCCCTTGTCGGACTGGCTGATGTAGAAGTGCGCGCCGCCCGAGGCGACGACGCAATCGATCATGGGCTTCAGGGGCTCGCTGACGAAGGCCTGCAGCAGGTGGGATTCGATCGGCAGGCGCAAGCCGGCCATCTGGGCCAGGTGGCTGGTGTGGCCGGCGACGGCGAGGCCGACCTTGTCGGCGCGGATCGCCCCGCGCGTGGTCTCGACGCCGGTGATCCGGCCGCCCTCGCTGAGGAAGCCCGTCACCTCGCACTGCTGGAGGATGTCGATGCCGCGCTGGTCCGCCGCCCGCGCGTAGCCCCAGGCGACGGCGTCGTGGCGCGCCGTCCCGGCGCGTCCCTGCCAGATTCCGCCATAGATCGGGAAGCGGGCGTTGGGCGAAAAATTGAGGAAGGGCACCCGGCGCTGAACCTCCTCGCGGGTCAGCAGCTCGGCGTCGATCCCGTTGAGCCGCATGATGTTCGCCCCGCGCACGGCCGCGTCGAGGGCGGCCGGCGAATGACTGAGGTTGAGCTGGCCGCGCTGGGAGAACATGACGTTGTAGTTCAGGTCGTGGCTGAGGCCCTCCCACAGCTTGACCGACCACTCATAGAACCCGGTGTTGCCCTTCTCCCGGTAGTTCGAGCGGACGATGGTGGTGTTGCGCCCCGTGTTGCCGCCGCCGAGATAGCCCTTTTCGAGCACCGCGATACTGCTGATGCCGTGATTCTTGGCCAGGTAGTAGGCGGTCGCCAGGCCGTGGCCGCCGGCGCCGACGATGATGACGTCGTAGTGCGGCTTGGGTTCCGGATCGCGCCATGCGCGGGGCCACGAGCGATTTCCGCCGAAGGCCTTGGAAACCAAGCTGAAAACGGAGTAGCGGGTCATGCCCCTGCGCTTTCCTGCCTGTCTCTCTGATTGGCGGTGATCCTATAGAAAAACGCCGCCGATCCAATTGTCTTTGATCGACTCTCTTTGTCCCCCGCGGCAACATGTCGGTCCTAGAGCAGATCCGGGTTTGATGGAATCGCCACGGGTGATCCATCAACCCGGTGAATCTGCTCTAAACCTAGGATGTAGAGCGGATTCACATGTTTGGTTGGCAACCACGAAGTGGTTCCATCTAAACATGATCCGCTCTAGGACAGATCCGGATTCGATCCGCTCTAGCCGAACAAACCGGGGCACCGCTCAATGACCGTGAAGATCCTGCACAACCCGCGCTGCAGCAAGTCCCGCCAAACCCTTCAGCTGCTGAAGGACCGGGGCATAGAGCCTGAAGTCGTCGAGTACCTGAAGACGCCGCCGTCGGCGGCCGAGATCGGCCGAATCCTCGAGCGTCTGGGCAAGCAGCCCCGGGAAGTGATGCGGACGAAGGAGGCGGTCTACGCGGAACTCGGCCTCGCCGATTCGGCTCTGGACAGGGCCACCTTGATCGCGGCGATCGCAGACAACCCGATCCTGCTCGAGCGGCCGATCGTGATCAACGGCGAAAGGGCCGCGCTGGGCCGCCCGCCGGAGAGCGTTCTGACAATCCTCTTACCGATTGCCCTCTGAGCGATTGCCGGACCGCGAGCAGGGTCTACTCGGCCGCCGGCTGGTCTCCGGCCGGCTGCTCGGCCTTGTCACCCAGCTTGATCACCGGCTCCACCGCGCGAAGTTCGTCGAGGGGGATGTGGCAGGAAATGATGTGGCCCGGTGTGTCCTCGACAAAGTCCGGCACCTCGGTTTCGCAGATCGCGCCGATCTTGCGCGGGCAGCGGGTATTGAAGGGGCAGCCCTTGGGCGGATCCATCACGCTGGGCAGGTTGCCTTCGAGGATAATGCGCTTCCTCTCGATCGAGGTATCGGCGATCGGCACGGCGGACAGCAGCGCTTCGGTGTAGGGGTGGTAGGGCGGGCTGAAGACCTCGTCCGTGGCTCCCTGCTCGACGATGTGCCCCAGATACATGACCACCACGCGGTCGGCCAGATAGCGGACCAGCGAGAGGTCGTGGCTGATGAAGAGCAGCGTGGTGCGGTAGGTCCGCTGAATATCCATGAGGAGACCGGTGACCGCCGCCTGCACCGAGACGTCGAGCGCCGAGACGGGCTCGTCGGCCACGACCATCGAGGGATTGCCGGCGAAGGCGCGCGCGATGCCGACCCGCTGCTTCTGGCCGCCGGAGAGCTGGCGCGGCCGGCGCCGGGCGAACTCGCGCGGCAGCTTGACGAGGTCGAGCAGCTCCATGACCCGGCCTTCGATCTTCCGCTTGTCGGTCTCGACACCGAACTTCTTGATCACCCGGGCCAGCTGGGCGCCCACGGTGTGGCTCGGATTGAGCGTGTCGAAGGGATTCTGGAACACCATCTGAACCGAGCCGATCTGCTCCGGCTTGCGCTCCTTGACGGGATGGTCCGAGACGTCGTCGCCCTTGAAGACGACTTCGCCGTCGGTTGCGGTCTCGAGGCCCATGAGGACCTTGGCGAAGGTCGACTTGCCGCAGCCGGACTCGCCGACGATCGCGACAGTCTGGGACTCCCGGGCGTCGAAGGAGATGCTCTCGTTGGCCTTGACGTACTTGACGCGCTCGCCCTTGATCATGGCGAGGATCGAGTTGTCACGCAGCTCGTAGTACTTGCGCATCTTGTTGATCGCGAGAATGCGCTCGCCCGGCGTGATCGATTCCCCTGACAGCCCCTCCGGGCGGTAGGCGTCCCAGTCGATGTCGCTCCAGCGCCGGCAGCGGACCCGATGGCCCGCTTCCTCGGGTACGTCGTGCATCTCGATCGTGCCGACGTCGCATTTGCCCTCGATGAAGTGGTCGCAGCGAGGCCCGAAATAGCAGCCGGGCGGCCGTTCGTGGGGCAGGGGCAGCTGGCCCCGGATCGGCACCAGCGGATGGGCCGTCTTGTCCGTGCCGGGCAAGGGAATCGCGCTGAACAGCCCCTTGGTGTAGGGGTGGCGCATCTTGTCGAAGACTTCCTTCACGGTCCCCTGCTCGACCACCTGTCCCGAATACATCACGTTGATGCGGTCGCAGGTCTCCAAAATCAGGCCGAGGTTGTGGGATATGTAGATCATGGAGGTGTTGAACTTCTCGGCGATCTCGGCGATCAGCTCGATGATGCCGGCTTCGACCGTCACGTCGAGTGCCGTGGTCGGTTCGTCGAGCAACAGAAGCGAAGGGTTGGACAGCAGCGCCATGGCGATGACCACGCGCTGCTGCTGGCCGCCCGAGACCTGGTGAGGGTAGGAGTTCATCACCCGCTCGGGATCGGGCAGGTGCACATCGGCCAGGACCTTCTTGGCCCGCTCGTAGGCCTCCTCTTCGCTGACGTTCTCGTGGCACAGCGGCACTTCCATCAGCTGCCTGCTGAGCAGCATGCTGGGATTGAGAGAGGCCATGGGCTCCTGGTAGACCATGGCGATCTCGTTGCCGCGCAGATGGCGCAGCTCCTCTTCGCTGAGCTCGGCGAGATTCCGGCCCTTGTAGATGATCTCGCCGCCGACGATGCCGCCGTTGTTGCCCATGTACTGCATGATCGCCATGGCGACGGTCGACTTGCCGCAGCCCGATTCACCGACCAGGCCGACGCTCCCGCCCTGATGCAGGGTCAGGTCGAAATCGACCACCGCCGGAATCTCGCCGGCCCGCGTGAAGTAGGAGATGCTGAGGTTTCGGCACTCCAGTATCGGGCCGTCGTAGTCCTTGCCGTTTGCCGACATGATCGCCTCCCCCCTCTAGTCTCGCAGCGAGATTTCGCGCAGGCCGTCGGCCAGCAGGTTGAAGCCCAGGACCAGCGAGGAGATCGCGATGCAGGGGAACAACGACATATGCGGGAAGACCATGGCCATCTGCCGGGTCTCGTTGATCATCCCGCCCCAGTCGGGATCGGGCGGCGGCAGGCCGAGGCCGAGGAAGCCGAGCACGCCGATCGTGATGATCACGTAGCCCAGGCGCAGGCAGACATCGACGATCAAAGGCCCGCGCGCGTTTGGCAGGATCTCCACCAGCATGATGCGCCAGGCGGATTCGCCGCGCGTCTCCGCGGCAAAGACATACTCCCGGCTGCGCAGGTCGAGCACCAGCCCACGCACGATTCGCATGATTCCGGGCCCGGAGGCGAAGGTGACGGCGACCATGATGTTGGCCGCCGAGGCGCCGACCGTCGCGATGATGATGACGTAGAGCACAAGGACCGGGAACGACAGAATCACGTTGGCGATGAAGGAGAGCACCTCGTCGGTTAGGCCGCCTACGTAGCCCGCCGCCAAGCCCATGGGTATGCCTACCGCGTAGGCGCAGATCGTAGCCAGAATGCCGAAAATGAGGACCCGGCGCGCGCCGTGCATGATTCGGCTCAGGATGTCCCGGCCGATATGGTCGGTGCCGAGCCAGAAGGTCCCGCAGTCGAACTGGCCCGGCGCCCCGCCCTCGAGCGGCTCGCAGACATCCTGCACCTTCCGGCCTCCGAGGGACTGGTTTCCGCTGAGGATCGCCGGGGCCATGACCTTCTGAAGCGGCTTCAGGGTGGCCAGGGGGTCGAAGGGCGCCAGCACGTCGGCGCCGAGCGCGATGAAGACCCAGAAGCCGATGATTCCCGCGCCGATCATGCCGACCCCGCTCTCGCGCAGCAGCGCCAGGCTCTTGAAGGCTCTCAGCAGGGCCGGTTCGCGCCGGGGGAGTTCCAGTGCCGTGTCTGCCATGGTCTCCCCCTCAGCCGAAGCGAATGCGCGGATTGAGATAGGTGTATCCCACGTCCGCGATCGTCTGGGTCATCACGGCCACGAAGACCGCGATCATCGTGCAGGCCTCGATCAGATAGATGTCCTGATTGAGCGACGCTTCGAGAAGCAGCGCCCCGAAGCCTTTGTAGGCGAAGAAGTATTCCACCACGATCACGCCCGACAGCAGCCAGTTGATCTGCAGCATGATGACCGTGAAGGGGGCGATCAGGGCGTTGCGCAGGGCGTGCTTGAGGATGACTTCCTTGTAGGGCAGCCCCTTCAGAACCGCGGTGCGGATGTAGTGGGTCGTCATGACCTCGGCCATTGAAGCCCTGGTCATGCGGGTGACGTAGCCGAAGTCGTAGAGCACGAGAACCATGACCGGCAGGATGAGCTGCCTTATGTCGAACCCGTCGGTCATTCCGCTCGTGCCGGGGAGCAGGTCCAGGTAGAAGACGAAGAAGGCTGACAGCAGGACCGCGCTGGCGAACTCGGGTATCGAGGTGGTTATGATCGACGAGACCGATATGGTCCGGTCGAGCCCCGAGCCCTCGCGCATGCCGGCCAGAACCCCGAGAAACAGGGACAGGGGGACGACCACCGCCAGGGTCGCGGCGGCGAGGATGGCCGTGTTGCCGAGCCGGGGCCAGAGCACGACGCCGACGTCTTCCTTGAAGCGCACGGATTGGCCGAAATCGCCGACCGCGAAGTTGCCGAGCCAGCGCAGATAGCGTGTCGCGAAGGGATCGTTGTAGCCGTTGTTCTCGAGCCAGATCTGTCGCTGCTCGTCCGAGGAATAGGGCCCGAGCACCTTGGTCGCGACGCTCTCCTTGTCGATCTCGAGCAGCAGAAACAGGAGGATCGACACCACCACCATGGTCAAGACCGTGGTGCCGAGGCGCCGCATTACGAAAACCAACATGGCTTGACGCCCTTTCTACTTGTCCCCCAGCGCCGCGCGGCACGCTCGTTTCTCGGCGCGCGAACCACGGCTCCCTGTTCAGAATTTCATTGAACCATCCTGCCCTGGCATCAAGTCAACCAAATTTTGTTGAACTGGTGATAGAGCGTGGGGTGCATCTCGTAGCCGCGCACCCTCTTCGTGGTCGCCGAAAAGACCGCTCGCCAAAGGGGTTGGGCGATGACGGCGTCGTTCTGCAGGATCGACTCGACCTTCTCCATCGCCCGGCGCCGTTCGTCCGCGTCGAGGATACCCCCGGCCACGTCGAGCGCGGCGTCGAACTCCGGATTGGCGTAGCCGCTCTCGTTCCAGGGGACGCCGGAACGGTAACCGAGATTCAGCACCATCACACCGAGCGGGCGGTGGGTCCAGGACGTGAATCCGAAGGGCGTCGTGTCCCAGACCTCCCAATAGCGGGCACCCGGCAGGATGTTGAGGTCGAGGTCGATGCCCGCCGGCGCCAGCTGCTCCTTGAAAGCCTGCATCGCGGCAGAATGCCAGGGGTCGGCCGCGCCGAGATCGATATTCAGCTTCATGCCCCGAGGGTAGCCGGCCTCGGCGAGCAGCGCCTTGGCCTTCTCGTGGTCCTGCACCAGGGGGGGCAGCTCGAAGTACTCGGGATGGATCGGCGCCACGTGGTGGTTCTCGCCGGCCGCGCCGCGCCCGCGATAGGCAAGGTCGAGGATGGCCTTATGGTCCATGCAGCCGGCGATCGCCTGACGCACGCGCCGGTCGATGAAAGGCTTTTCGGTCACTCGCATACGGGCGACGGCGGTCTGGGCGGTGACCGCCTGGTGCAGCACCGCGTCCGGCAGGCGCTCGACCTGATCGGTCACCTCGTTGGCCACCTCGAAGATCATGTCGACCTGGTCAGATGCCAGGGCTGCGATGCCGGCGGCGGGCTCGTCGCCATGGTCGATGTAGACGATCTCGTCGAGAAAGACCTCGCCGCCCCAGTAGGGCTCGGGCCTGCGGCGCAGCACGCAGCGCTCGCCGATGGCGAACTCGGCCAGGGCAAAGGGCCCGGTGCCGACCGGGTTGGCGGCGAAGTTGCCGCCCTCCTCGCCGAACCGCCGATGCACGATCGCCGTTGGATAGTTGTAGAGGTTCTCCGGGATCGAGAGCACCGGCGCAGTCAGGTTCAAACGAACCATGTAGGGCCCGAGCTTCTCCACGGCGCCGCCCACCATCCGCCGCTCGGTGATCGGGTTTCCCTGGGCATCGGTCTTGCCGGTTTCGACCTCCTCGGTCATCTGGGCGAAGAGGCCCAGATTGGACGATCCCGTCGCGGGGTCGAGCCAGCGTTCAAAGTTGTAGACCACGTCGTCGGCGTTGAACTCGTCGCCGTTCGACCATTGGATCCCCTCGCGCAGCTTGAAGGTCCAGGTCTTGAGGTCGTCGGAAGCTTCCCAGCCTTCCGCCAGGTACGGCCGGGTGATGTTGTCGGGCCCCGTGATGGTCAGATACTCGAGGATGTGGCGCGTCTGATTGGACATCTGGGTCCAATCGTAGGTCGCCGGATCGTCCATGCGCTGCACCCTCATGGAGCAACGCAAGCGCCCGCCGGTCTTGGGCGCCTCGGCCGCCTGCGCGCTGGGCAGAAGGCCGTCACCGAGGATCTGGGCCGCCGCCAGGTAGGCGGCCGGCGCGGATACGCCCAGCAGGGTCGCCGTACGCAGGAACTCGCGGCGGTCGATCCTCTCGCGCCGCAAGGCTTCGCAAAGCTCGGGAAGATAGGGGTGGCCCTTCCTGACGGCCGTCCTGGAGAAGCCCTTTGACATTACCTCGCCTTTCGGGCGTCGCCGCCCCGGTCTTCCCACTCGCCGCCGTGCATGGCGCTATGCAACTGCCGGCGGTAATTCCACGCGAGGGTTAAACCTGGTCCGATAGAGCGTCGCGCCGAAGCGGGCGCTCCGCCCGTGCCCGCTACGATCCATGCTACGCCGGCGGAGCGGGCCAGATCCCCATGCCCAGGTCCCTGCTCGAATTGCCCCGACCTTAGCAAACTTCCAGAGGCGCCGTCACGCCTCCGTTTGCCCACCATCTGGCGCGGTCCGGCGGCTCAGACAGCCTCAGTGACGACATGTACCTCGCTCTCCAAGCTTCGGTGCACCGGACACTTGCTGGCGATCTCCAGCAGCCGAGCGCGCTGGGTTTCGTCGAGCGGCCCCTCTAGGAGGATTCTGCGCGTGATGTGGTCGATCTTCCCGTCCCTGGTCTCGCACTCCGCGCAGTCTTTCGCGTGAATCTTCTCGTGGCTCAGGTTTACGGTGACCCGTTCGACGGGCCAGCCCTTTCGTTCCGCGTACATACGGATCGTCATGGAGGTACAGGCGCCCAGCCCGGCGACCAGCAGACCGTAAGGCGACGGTCCGGTGTCGTCGCCGCCGAAGCTCTTGGGCTCGTCCGCCCGCAGACTGTGGGGACCGGCCGCGATATGCTGCGAGAAGCGGCCCTCGCCGGTCTCCCGGACCACCACGGTCCCCTCGGCGGCACCGAGCGCCGGGGCCGCCTCCGCGCCGCCGACGTAGCGGCCGACCCAGGCGGCCAGGACGTCGGCGACGTAGACGGCGTCGGCCTTGCGGGTCAGGAGATGATCGGCATCGTCGAGCGAAACGAAGCTCTTCGGGTGCTTGGCGGCGACGAAGATCTTGCTGGCGTTCTCGATGCCGACCGTCTCGTCCCGCGGCGCGTGGAATACCATCAGCGCCTTGCGCAGGCCGGCGATTTCCGCCTCGAGCCTGCGGCCGGCGATATCCTCCAGGAACTGCTTCTTGATGCGGAAAGGCCGCCCGGCCAGCAGCACCTCGGCCTCGCCGGCGGCCTCGATCTCAGGCCGCGCCGACTGGAAGAGATGCCCGACGTGCTCCGGCTCGGCCGGCGCCCCGATGGTGGCGACCGCCACGGCCTCGGGAACCTGCGAGGCCGCGGCGAGCACCGCCGCGCCGCCGAGGCTGTGCCCGATCAGGATCCTGGGCGCCTCGAGATTCTCCCGCAGATAGTCCGCGGCCTTCACGAGATCGCCGACGTTCGAAGAGAAGTTGGTATTCGCGAACTCGCCGTCGCTGTGGCCCAGCCCGGTGAAATCGAAGCGCAGGACCGCGATGCCCGCCTCCGCCAGCCCGGTGGCGATCCGCGAGGCCGCGAAGATGTCCTTCGTGCAGGTGAAGCAGTGCGCGAAGAGCGCATAGGCGCGAGGCCTGCCGCTGGGCTTGTCGAGGCGCGCTGCGAGCTGGTCGCCCTGAACACCGGAAAAGGTCAGCTTCTCGCTCGTGACGGCCATGGCCAAGCTCCCCAAGTTTGCGCACAAAGCGACCCGTCCATGCCACGGACCAATCAAGGAGGCAAGGAGAGCCGGCGCGCCTTCGGGGGACTAGGTGGCGCGCCGCGCTTTGGCTACTCTCGGGCGCCCGACCAGACCCCGCAGCGACAGCCGGAAAGAAGGACGCGAAATGACCGGAGACGATCCCGATCTGCCCTATGAAATCCTGGAGAAGACGACCCGCTATAAGGGGCGGTTCGAGATCATCCGCTACAGCTTTCGCCATCGACGCTACGACGGCCGCTGGTCGCGCGCGATCCACCGGGAAGTCTTCGAGCGCGGACATGCGGCGGCGGTCCTTCCCTACGACCCCGGCCGCGACCGGGTCGTCCTGATCGAGCAGTTCCGGCCCGGGGCCCTCGCGGCCGACCTCGATCCCTGGCTGGTAGAGGTGGTGGCCGGAATCATCGATCCCGGGGAAACCGCCGAGGCGGTTGCGCGTCGCGAGGCGGTCGAGGAGGCCGGCTGCCAGATCGGCGCGCTGGAGCGGATCGGCACCTTCTTGATGACGCCGGGCGCCTGTTCGGAGACCGTCACCATGTTCTGCGGCCGGGTCGATTCCGACGGCGTCGGCGGCATCCACGGACTGGACGAGGAGGACGAGGATATCCGCGTGACGACGGCGCCCACCGCCGAGGCGCTCGACCGCCTCGCGGCCGGCGAGATCGTCAACTGCACCACGGTGCTTTGCCTGCAATGGCTGGCACTGAACCGCAACCGGCTGCGTGAGCAGTGGATCTAGTTCTGCATAGCGCCGAGAAATGGGGGCTGGCGGCTTGTAATCGCCGGGCCCGCGCGGCTAGTCTTTCGCTCGTTCCAGGCACTAGAGGATCGCCCGCATGCTGGTTCGCGACGGATTTGCGGAAACCGTCGGCAACACGCCCCTGATCAAATTGCGCCGCGCCTCAGAGGAAACCGGCTGCACCATCCTGGGCAAAGCGGAGTTTCTGAACCCGGGCAGTTCGGTCAAGGACCGGGCGGCCAAGTTCATCATTCTCGACGCCGAGGAGCGCGGCCTTCTGGAGCCCGGGGGCACCGTGGTCGAGGGGACCGCCGGCAACACCGGGATCGGCCTGACCCTGATGGGCAACGCCCGCGGCTACAAGACGGTGATCGTGATCCCGGAGACCCAGAGCCAGGAGAAGAAGGACACGCTGCGCATCTGCGGCGCCAAGCTCAAGGAAGTTCCCGCCGTCCCCTACAAGGACCCGAACAACTACGTGCATGTCGCCGCCAGGCTCGCCGAGGAGCTCGGCGCCAAGGGCTCGGGCAGCGTGGTCTACGCCAACCAGTGGGACAACACGGCGAACCGCCGCGCCCACTACGAGGGCACGGGCCCAGAGATCTGGGAGCAGACCGACGGCACGGTCGATGCCTTCATCTGCGCCGTCGGGACCGGCGGGACCCTGGCCGGGACCGCCATGGCGCTGCGCGAGCGCAAGAAGGGCGTCGTGATCGGCCTGGCCGATCCCGAGGGCGCGGCCATGTACAGCTACTTCACCACCGGGGAGCTGAAGTCCCAGGGCAGTTCGATCACCGAGGGCATCGGCCAGGGCCGGATTACCGGAAACCTCGAAGGCCTCGAGGTCGACGAGCCCTTTCGGATCGAGGACCGGGAGCTGCTGCCGGTCTGTTATCGGTTGCTCAAGGAGGAAGGGCTGTGCCTCGGCAGCTCCAGCGGGATCAACGTGGCCGGCGCCATTCGCCTGGCCAGGAAGCTGGGTCCCGGGCACACGATCGCGACGATCCTCTGCGATCTGGGCACGCGCTATCAGAGCAAGCTGTTCAACCCCGCATTCATGAAGGAAAAGGGTCTGCCGCAGCCCGATTGGCTGGTCTGAGGACAGGACAGGAATGACAGAGATTTTTCGCCACGATTCCTACCAGCGCCAGTGCACCGCCAAGGTGACCGCATCCGGCGACGCCGGCATCGAGCTTGACCAGACCGTGTTCTACCCCACGGGCGGCGGCCAGCCGGGCGACACCGGCCACCTCAGCTGGCCCGGCGGACAGGTCGCCATCGTCGACACCAGGAAGGGTCCGGAGCCCGGCACCGTCCTCCACCTGCCCGAGGCCGGCGCCGCCCTGCCGGCGCCGGGAACCGAGGTCGAGGCGGCGATCGACTGGGAGCGGCGGCATCGCCTGATGCGCATGCACACCTGTCTGCACCTGCTGTGCGCCGTCGTGCCCGGCGAGGTGACCGGGGGACAGATCAGCGACGGCAAGGGCCGTCTGGATTTCAATCTGCCCGATACCAAGGTTGACAAGGAAGAGGTGACGGCGGCGCTCAACCGACTGGTCGACGAGGACCATACGGTCGAGCCGCGCTGGATCACCGACCAGGAACTCGAGACCAATCCCCAGCTGGTCCGCACCATGTCGGTCAAGCCGCCGGTGGGACAAGGCCAGGTCAGGGTGCTGGATATCGCCGGCGTCGACCTGCAGCCCTGCGGCGGCACCCATGTGCGCAGCACGGGCGAGATCGGCCGGGTCCGGGTCAGCAAGATCGAGAACAAGGGCCGGCAGAACCGGCGCATCAACATCGTGTTCGACTAGAGCGGAGCAACCGGACGCGCCATGGCATCCTTCGAAAACGACGCCCTCGTCAGCACCGACTGGCTGGCCTCACACCTCGACGCGCCCGATGTGCGAGTCGTCGACGCGAGCTACTACCTGCCCCACGAGGGGCTCGACGCCCGGCAGGAATTCGCTCTTCACCATATTCCAGGCGCTGTGTTCTTCGACATCGACGAGATCGCCGATAGCGGCACTGACCTGCCCCACATGGTTCCGCCCCCGGAGAAGTTCTCATCCAGGGTGCGCAAGCTCGGCCTCGGCGACGGGGTCCGCATCGTGGTCTACGACCAGCGCGGCATGTGGAGCGCGCCTCGGGTCTGGTGGACCTTCCGCTACTTTGGCCACCACGACATCGCGGTCCTCGACGGCGGCCTCGTGAAGTGGCTTGCCGAGGGCCGGCCGGTCGAGGACGGACCCGCCCGCCCGTCGGAGCGGCACTTCACGCCTCGCGTCGACAGCTTTCTGCTGCGCGACCGGGATCAGATGATGGCCAATCTGAAGAGCCGCCGCGAACAGGTTCTCGACGCCCGCAGCACAGGACGCTTCGAGGGTAGCGCCGCCGAGCTCTGGCCCGGTCGGCGCGGCGGACACATCCCCGGCAGCCTGAATCTGCCGTTCGACCGCCTGCTCGACCGCGAGAGCCAGACGCTCAGACCTGCCGCGGAACTGCGGACCGAAATCGAGGCGGCCGGGGTCGACATGACCAAGCCCGTGGTCACGACCTGCGGCTCCGGGGTGACGGCGGCCATTCTCGCGCTCGGCCTGCACGTCGCCGGACACCGGGACGTTGCCCTCTACGACGGCTCCTGGGCCGAATGGGGCCTGCCGGGCGACACGCCGGTGGAAAGCGGCCCCGCCGGGTAAGCCATGGCGACCCGCGAGCCCGCGCCCGGCAAGCTCAAGATCCGGACGATCAAGCCGAAGGATCGCGACGCCGTGGTGGCGCTCTGGCAGGAGTGCGACCTGACCACGGCGTGGAACGACCCGCACCAGGACCTCGACAGTTTCGAGCAGACGGCGACCGCCGAGGTCTTCGTCGGCGAGGCCGGCGGCCGGATCGTGGCCACAGTGGCGGTGGGTTATGACGGGCACCGCGGCTGGGCCTACTATTTGGGTGTCCACCCGGCCCAGCGGGGCGCCGGCTACGGCTCGGCCATCATGCGCCGGGCCGAGAGCTGGCTGAGCGAACGGGGCGCGGCCAAGATACAGCTCATGGTGCGGGAACGGAATCTCGCGGTGAAGAACTTCTACGCCGCGCTGGGCTATCAACCGAACCGCTGCCATCTCATGCAGCGCTGGCTCGACGGACGGGACGCGCCGGCCATCGAAACGGCCCGCGACGACGGCAAGCTGGAAGTAACGGTCACTTACCTCGAGATGACGCAGCGGCCGCCGCATCCGCACGTCTCGCCGCCACAGGGCATGAAGCTCGCCCTGATCCGAGCGCACCGGCCGACCGTGCCCTTCTACCGCTTCCTCTACGACACCGTGGGCGAGCCTTGGCTCTGGTACGAGCGGCGCAAGCTGGACGACGCGGCCCTGGCGCGGCTCGTCCAGAACGAGAAGGTAGAGCTCTACGTGCTCTACGCGGACGGTGTCCCGGCCGGCTTCGCCGAACTCGACCTCACCGGGCCGCCGGATATCGACCTCGCCTTCTTCGGCCTGATGCCGGACTTCATCGGGCGCGGCCTGGGCCGCTACCTGCTCACCTGGACAATCGACACAGCCTGGAACTACGAGCCGGAGCGGCTGACCGTGAACACCTGCTCGCTCGACCACCGCCAGGCGCTGCCGCTCTACCAACGGTGCGGTTTTCAGCCCTACGACCAGAAGTTTGCGGTGATCCCGGACCCCCGCCTCAACGGGCTGATCCCGGCCGAGGGAAAAATGCGCGGACCGGGGGCCGGCAGGTAGCTCTTTCTCGGCTTACCGGAAGGGCGGCGCGTGCAGCAGTCCGCCATCGAGCCATAGGGCATTGGGACCGCGCTCCAGCTTCAGTTCGTCGCCGGAACCCAGGTGGCGGTCATAGAGCTCGCCGTAGTTTCCAGCCGAGACGATCGCCCTGTAGGCCCAGCCGTCGTCGAGGCCCAGGCCCTCGCCGAGCCCCGGCACGGCACCGAGCAACCGCTCGATCCGAAGGTCATCGCTCCGCCGGCGCAGGCGCCCGGCATTGGCGCGGGTGACCCCGAGTTCCTCCGCCGTGATCAAGGCGAAGACGGTCCAACGCACCAGGCTAAGCCACTCCCGGTCGCCGGCCGCCACGCTGGGCCCCTGGGGATCCCGCGACAGGAGGTCGGGCAGGATCTCGTAGCCCGCCGGGTCGGGCAGGGCAGCCCGCAAGGCCGCCAGGGCTAGGCGGCCAGCGCTCACGGCGCCGCAGTCGCCAGCCAGAAAGGCCGCGACGAGGGCGGCCTCGTCCTTGTGAACCTGCGGTGTGAGGGCACCGCCCCCCTTACTTGCGAAGCGCAGGAGGTTGTCCCCGAGGCCCGGATCCCCTGGGATGCAGACAGACGCGGGACCGAGCACCAGCGCGTTGCCGTACTGTGCGTTCCGGGGAACCAGGAGGCCCTGGCCCTCGATAAGACTATGGGTCGCGAAGCGTACTCCCCCCTCGGCCGCCAAACGCGGCATGGCCGGTTGCCGGGCCAGGAGATCCAGGCGCCCCTCGATCAGGGCGGCACGGCCGGGCTCTCCAGAAAGCGGGACCAGCTCGGTCTTGCCGCCCTCCTCCAAGGCCGCGGCGGCGACCGCGCGGCACAGGTCGACATCGAAACCGCGCCAACCGCCGGCATCGTCCCGCAGGGCTAAGCCGGGCTGTCCAGCCAGGACGCCACAGCGCACGAGGCCCGCCTCTCGGACGCGGTCGAGCACCGCGCCGGCCTCGGCTTCCGAAATGCAGAGAAGGCAAAAGCCAAGCGCCCCGGCCGCGGCGATCAGGCCGAGGCGCCGCATGGCCGGCCTAGTGATGCAGGATCTGGCTCAGGAAGAGCTTGGTGCGGTCGGACTGCGGGTTGTTGAAGAACTCTTCCGGCTCGTTCTGCTCGATGATCTCGCCGCCGTCCATGAAGATCACCCGGTTCGCCACCTTGCGCGCGAAGCCCATCTCGTGGGTCACGCAGAGCATGGTCATGCCGGACTCGGCGAGGCTGACCATGACGTCCAGCACCTCGGAGATCATCTCAGGGTCGAGCGCCGAGGTCGGCTCGTCGAACAGCATGATCCGGGGGTTCATGCATAGCGAGCGGGCAATCGCCACGCGCTGCTGCTGGCCGCCTGAGAGCTGGCCGGGATACTTGCCGGCCTGTTCCGGGATCTTGACCCGCTCGAGATACTTCATTGCCGACTCCTCGGCCTCTGCCTTGGGAGTCTGGCGCACCCAGATCGGCGCCAGGGTGCAATTCTCCAGGACGGTCAGATGCGGGAAGAGGTTGAAGTGCTGGAACACCATGCCGACCTCGCGCCGGATCTCGGCGATGTTCTTGAGGTCGTTGGTCAGCTCGATGTTGTCGACGATGATCTGGCCCCGCTGGTGCTCCTCCAGGCGGTTGATGCAGCGGATCATGGTCGACTTTCCCGAGCCCGAGGGGCCGCAGATAACGATCCGCTCGCCCCGCTGGACCGTCAGGTTGATGTCCTTGAGGACGTGGAACTCGCCGTACCACTTGTGCATGCTGATGATCTGGATCGCGACCTCCTCGGAGATCTGCATGCCGCTCTTGCCGTTGCCGACCGAGGTTTCCACCGTCTCTGCCATGACCCAGTTTCCCTAGCGTTTGTGCCCGGTGTGCAGCTTCTTCTCGAGATAGATGCTGTAGCGCGACATGGCGAAGCAGGAGATGAAGAAGAAGACCGCAATGAAGATGTAAATCTCGGTGGAGAGGCCCTGCCACTTGCTGTCGGCCAGGATCGCCTGGCTCAGGCCGATCGGGTCGAGCAGGCCGATGATGACCACCAAGGTCGTGTCCTTGTAGAGGCCGATGAAAGTGTTCACGATTCCCGGGATCGAGATCTTCAGCGCCTGCGGCAGCACGATCAGGGCGGTCATCTTCCAGTAGTTCAGCCCCAGCGCCTGGGCCGCCTCGAACTGCCCCTTGGGGATCGCCGCCAGACCGCCGCGCACCACCTCGGCGATGTAGGCCGCCGAAAACAGTGTCACCATGATCAGCACCCGGAGCAGCAGGTCGAAATAGGTGCCCGGCGGCAGGAAGTAGTTGAGCAGCGTCGAGGCGACGAAGAGCAGCGTGATCAGTGGCACGCCCCGGATGAACTCGATGAAGCAGACGCAGATGACCTTGAGGACCAGCAGGTCGGAACGCCGCCCGAGCGCCAGCAGGATCCCGATCGGCAGTGAACAGGCGATGCCGGTGACGCCGATGGTCACGGTCAGCATGAAGCCGCCGAACTTGGCCGATTCCACAGGTTCCAGGCCGAGACCGCCCCAAAGCAGGAAGAAGGCGATCACGGGATAGGCGAGCGTGAAGAAGATGGTGTAGCGGCGGTAGGGCGCCTTGTCGAACAGCACGGGGACCAGGGCCACGAACAGCAGCACGAAGGCCAAGTCGACCCGCCAGCGCAGGGCCTCAGGATAGAAGCCGTACATGAGCTGGCTGAAGCGGATGCGGATCAGGGCCCAGCAGGCGCCGTCGCCCAGTTCGCGGCACTCGTTGCGAGAGCCCGCGCTGATTACCGCGTCAGTCACCGCCCACTGGAACAGGGCGGGGACGACCAGATAGAGCACGTAGACGCTGACTACCGTCAGCGCGATGTCGGTTGGCGTGGAGAACAGGTTGTCGCGCAACCACTTGATGACGCCGGTCGACGCCATGGGCGGCGGCAGATCCGGATGAGTGCCGGGGGCGAATTTGCCGGCTTCTTCTGCTTGTGCCATCGCTATCGCTCCACCAGCGCGACGCGCTTGTTGTACCAGTTCATGACCATCGAGATCGAAAGCGAGATCAGCAGGTAGATCGACAGCACGATCGACATGCATTCAAGCGCCCGGCCGGTCTGGTTCAGCGAGATGCCGCCGATCGTTGCAACGATGTCCATGTAGCCCACGGCGATCGCCAGCGAGGAATTCTTGGTCAGGTTCAAGTACTGGCTGATCAGCGGCGGGATGATGACCCGGAGAGCCTGGGGCAGGATCACGAGGCGCATGGTCCAGTTCTGCTTGATGCCGAGGGCAAAGGCGGCCTCGGTCTGGCCATGGCTGACGGATTGGATTCCGGCACGGACGATCTCGGCGATGAAGGCCGCCGTGTACATCGACAGCGCGAACCAGAGGGCGATGAACTCCGGCACGATTGTCAGGCCGCCGCGGAAGTTAAAGCCCTTGAGCGCCGGCCAATCGAGCGAGATCGGCATGCCCGCCACGAAGAACACCAGGACGGGCAGCCCGACGATCAGGCCGAGATTGATCGTGAAGACCGGGTAAATCTTGCCCGTCGCCTCTTGAACCCGCTTGGCGTAGCGCGAGAAGAAGATGGCGCCAATGACCGCGACGACGAAGGCGATCAGAATCGCCATCGAGCCCGACTCGTAGACCGGTCGCGGCACCGAGAAGCCGCGGTTGGAGAGGAAGACTCCGGAGACCGGCTCGAGCGCCTGCTTCGGCCGCGGCAGGGAGTGCACGATAATGCCGTGCCACAGCAAAATCTGCAGCAGCAGCGGCACGTTGCGCGTGAACTCAACGTAACAGTAGACCAGCCGGCTGATCAGAAAGTTGTGAGACAAGCGAAGGACACCGGCGATGAAACCGATGATCGTGGCGAAGATGATTCCGGCAATCGCGACAATGCCCGTGTTCAGGAGGCCGACCACCATCGCGCGCGCATGGGAGCTGCGAGAGTCGTACTCGATCGGCCGCTGGTTGATGTCGTAGTTCGACGGCTCGTTCAGAAAGTCGTAGCCGGTCTCGACACCGAGAAGTTCCAGGTTCTGGATGGTATTCCGGACGATGAACCCGAAGAACAGCAGCAGCGCGATCAGCGCGATGATCTGGATAAGCACCCCGCGAGAGCGCTTGTCGGTCCAAAGGCTGCTCAGCCTGAACCCCGGAGATGCCGCTTCGACCGCCGCCATGGCTCTTCGCGTCCTTCGCCTAGGTTTACCGGAAAGGCGATGAGGCCGGGGCGTGGCGAACCTCGGTCCGCCACGCCACCGGCAACGTCACGTCAACGGTACGGCGGCGCGTAGATCAGGCCGCCATCGGTCCACTGCGCGTTCAAGCCACGCTCGAGGCCGATCGGAGTCTTCGTGCCGATATACTGCTCGAAGATCTCGCCGTAGTTGCCGACCTGGGAGAGAACCTGAACCGCCCAGTCCTTGGGCAGGCCCAGCATGTCGCCATAGCTGCCCTCGGTGCCGAGCATCCGGTTGATCTCGGGAACGTTGGTTCCCTTGGCCATCTCCTTGACGTTCTTGGAATCGACGCCGAGCTCCTCGGCGATGATCAGAACGTTGAGCACCCAGCGCACGATATCGCCCCACTCGTCGTCGCCGTGGCGGACCAGCGGGCCCAGCGGCTCCTTGGAGATGATCTCGGGGAGAATCACGTGATCGGTGGGATTCTCGAAGGTGGCACGGGTCGCGGCCAGGCCCGACGCGTCCGTGGTGTAAACGTCGCAGCGGCCGGCCTGGTAGTTCTGGCGCGCTTCCGCGTTGGTCTCGATCGGGACCGGCTCGTAGGAGATGTTGTTGGAGCGGAAGAAGTCCGCCAGATTGAGCTCGGTAGTCGTGCCGGTCTGGATGCAGACCGACGCGCCGTCGAGTTCCTTGGCGCTGGATACGCCGAGGTTCTTGGGCACCATGAAGCCCTGGCCGTCGTAGTAGTTGATGCCCACGAAGGTGAGCTTCAGGTCGACGTCACGGCTGTAGGTCCAGGTGGTGTTGCGGGCGAGCATGTCGATTTCGCCCGACTTGAGCGCCTCGAACCGGGTCTTGCCCGTGGTCGGCGTATACTTGACCTTTGACTTGTCGCCGAAGAGCGCGGCGGCCACGGCCTGGCAAACCGCCGGGTCGAAACCCTGCCAGTTGCCCGCGTCGTCGGTGAAAGCAAAGCCCGCGACGCCGGTCGAGACGCCGCACTGGACGAAGCCCTTCTTCTTGATGTCGTCGACGGTCCCGGCCATAGCCGCGGTCGACAACGTGGTAGCCGCAGCGGCGGCCAGGAGAACCTTGGTCACTTTCATGGAACGGACCTTCCCTGCTGGTCGTTGAGTTGTTCCTTTGGCGCGGAGGCGGTTGATAACCCCCAATACCGCCGCCCAAAAATGTAACATACGGTCGCAAAAGGCAACAGCGCGCTTCCGGCCGCCGGCGGCCCGCTCTCCGGCTGCCGGGGGCCGCGGCGGGGCCGGGCCTTTCCCGGACCCTTCCGCCCTGGCATAAGGGATCGGGCCGATCTGGAGACAAAGGCGAGCGGAGCCGTGCCGAAAGCGAAGAGGGACTACAAGCGCGACACCCTGATCACCCATCTGGGCCGTGATCCGCAGGCGTTCTACGGGGTGGTTAACACCCCGGTGTTCCACGCATCGACCGTCCTTGCCGAGAACCTGGAGACCTACGACGATCCGGAGCGGCGCAAGCAGAAGAACGCCGTTTACTATGGCCGCGGCGGCACGCCGACAGTCTTCAGCCTCGAAACCGCGATCGCCGAGCTGGAGGGCGGCAGCGGCAGCGTCGCCGTCTCCTCGGGCCTGGCGGCGGTGACCAGCGCCCTGCTCGCCTTCTGCGAGGCGGGCGATCATATCCTGGTCAGCGACAACGTCTATCTGCCGGCGCGCAGGTTCTGCGACGGCCTGCTGACCCGCCTCGGGGTCGAGGTCGAGTACATCGACCCCCTGATCGGGGCCGATGTCGCCGCGCTGTTCCGGCCCAACACGCGCCTGGTCTACCTGGAATCTCCCGGCTCCCATACCTTCGAGGTCAGCGACGTGCCGGCCATCGCGACGGCCGCGAAAGAACGCGACCTCTGGGTCCTGATGGACACGACCTGGGCAGCCTCGGTGCTGTGCCGGCCCTTCGAACTCGGTGTCGACGTGTCGATCAACGCCGGGACCAAATACATCGTCGGTCACTCCGATGCCATGCTCGGCCTGATCACGGCCTCGGCCCGGGCCGATGACCGGGTGCGCGACGCCGCCCGCGCCCTGGGGCAGTGCGCCGGCCCCGACGACGTCTACCTGGCGACCCGCGGGCTGAGGACGCTGGGCGTGCGCCTCGCCCGCCACGCCGAGACCGCCCTGACCCTGGCCGGCTGGCTGGCGGCCCGCCCCGAGGTCGAGCGCGTGCTCTACCCGGCGCTGCCCGAGGACCCGGGCCACGCGCTCTGGCGGCGCGATTTCTCCGGCGCCTGCGGGCTCTTCGGCGTGGTGCTGAAGCCGCCCTGCCCGCGCCCGGCCCTGGCCGCCCTGATCGACGGCATGGCCCTGTTCGGCATCGGCGCGAGCTGGGGCGGCTACGAAAGCCTGATGATCGCGTCCTATCCCGAACGCATGCGCAGCGTCGTGCCCTGGCCGGCGGCCGGGCGGACGCTAAGGATCCACGCCGGCCTCGAGGATCCGGCCGACCTGATCGCCGACCTGGACGCCGGCTTCGCGCGCTTCAACCAAGCCCACGCCGCTTGAGGCCGGGCCGGGAGGAGGAAGCATGACAAGCCAGCCCGAGCTGCCCGCCGACCTCGAGGCCGCGCTGCGGACCGGCGCCGACGGCCTGGTCCCCGCGATCGCCCAGCAGCACGACAGCGGCGAGGTCCTGATGATGGCCTGGATGAACCGCGAGGCGCTGGCCGAGACGCTCAGCACCGGCCAGGTCTGCTACTGGTCCCGCTCGCGCGCCGGGCTGTGGCGCAAGGGCGAGCGTTCCGGCCAGGTGCAGAGGCTGATCGACCTCCGGATCGACTGCGACGGCGACACCCTGCTGCTGCTGGTCGACCAGACCGGCGTGGCCTGCCATACCGGGCGCCGAAGCTGCTTCTATCTTCAGCTCGATGACGGCGAGCTCAAGGAGATCCTCCCGGTCGCGGTCGATCCGGCGGACCTCTACGGCGCCTGAGCCGTGCCAACGCCGAGGCTCCCGGCCGCCGCGAGGCTCGTCATTCTGGGACTGTTCCTGGCCTGCCTCGTCGCGCGGCAGGCCGCGGCCGAGCAGATCACGGTCTTCGCCGCCGCCAGCACCGCCGACGCCCTGAGCGACGCCGCCCTCGCCTTCGAGGCGGCGGCCCAGGAGCGCGGCGAAGCGGTGACGGTGCGCACGGTCTTCGCCGCCTCCTCCACCCTGGCCAAGCAGATCACCCAGGGCGCGCCGGCCGACCTCTTCCTCTCCGCAAGCACGGCCTGGATGGACTATCTCGACAGCCGGGAAGCAATTGAGCCGGCGAGCCGGGTCGACCTGCTTTCCAACCGCCTCGCGCTGATCGTGCCGGCGAACAGCGACCTGCGGCCGGCGCTCGACGACGGCCGCAGTCTGCTCGCCGCGGTCGGCGGCGGCCGCCTCGCCATGGGCGATCCCGCGCACGTCCCCGCCGGGGTATACGGCCAGGCCGCCCTGACCTCGCTCGGCATCTGGCAGGACCTGGCGGACCGGACGGCGCGCGCCGCCAGCGTGCGGGCCGCCCTGGCGCTGGTCGAGCGCGGCGAGGCCGTGGCCGGGATCGTCTACCGGAGCGATGCCCAGGGCCGCAAGACCGTGCGCCTGGTCGGCCTGTTCCCGGCCGACAGCCACCCGGCGATCGCCTATCCCCTGGCGGTCGTCCGCGGCCGCGGATCGCCGGCCACGCTGGCCTTCGCGCGCTTCCTCCAGGGCGAAACCGCCCAGGCGACGTTTCGCGCGCACGGCTTCGCAACACCCACCGGCGGCGGCTGACCGCGATGTGGGAGCTGACGGCGCTGGAGCGCGAGGCCCTGTCGCTGAGCCTGCGCGTCGCCGTGCTGAGCGCTTCCGCCTCTCTGCCCTTCGGGCTCCTGGTCGCCTGGCTCCTGGCGCGCCGCGAGTTCTACGGCAAGGGTCTGCTGAACGGGCTGGTCCATCTGCCGCTGGTCCTGCCGCCGGTCGTGGTCGGCTACCTGCTCTTGGTGCTGCTCGGCCGCAACGGCCCGCTCGGCGCGTGGCTCTACGAGACCTTCGGCATCACCCTGGCCTTCACCTGGGAGGGCGCGGCCCTGGCGGCGGCGGTCATGGCCTTCCCTCTGATGGTCCGCGCCATGCGCCTGTCGCTCGAGGCGGTCGACCGGCGCCTCGAGGCCGCCGCGCGGACGCTGGGCGCCGGCCCTGTCGAAGTATTCACGACGGTGACCCTGCCGCTTATGGCGCCCGGCATCCTGGCCGGGGTCATCCTCGCCTTCGCCCGCAGCCTGGGCGAGTTCGGCGCCACCATCACCTTCGTCTCGAACATCCCCGGCGAGACGCGCACCCTGCCGATCGCCCTGTTCAGCGTGATCCAGAGCCCCGGCGGTGAGGCCCCGGCCCTGCGCCTGGCCGTGATCGCCGTGATCCTCGCGCTGGCGTCCCTGGCGGCCTCGGAGGCCCTGGCGCGGCGGCTGCAGCGCCGCTTGGGGAGCTAGCGCCGTGCTCGAGGTCTCAGTCCGCAAGTCCCTCGAGAGCTTCACCCTGGACATGGAGCTGGCCTGCGAGGCATCCGGTGTCATCGCCCTCTTCGGCCGCTCGGGCGCCGGCAAGACCAGCTTGGCGAACATGCTGGCCGGGCTGGTCAGGCCGGACAGCGGGCGCATCGTGGTCCGGGACCAGGTCCTCTTCGACTCGGCGCGCGGCATCGACCTGGCGCCCGAGGCGCGGCGGCTGGGCTATGTCTTCCAGGAGGGCCGGCTGTTTCCGCACATGAAGGTGCGCGGCAACCTGACCTACGGCTACCGGCGCGTGCCCGGCGACAAGCGCCACGTCGAGCCGGCGCAGATCGTCGAGTTGCTCGATCTTGGCCATCTGATGAACCGCCGACCCGGGGACCTTTCGGGCGGCGAGAAGCAGCGGGTCGCGCTCGGGCGCGCGCTGCTGGCGCACCCGCGGCTGCTGATCATGGACGAGCCCCTGGCCGCACTCGACCAGGCGCGGCGCGAGGAGGTCCTGCCCTTCATCGAGCGGCTCGGTGAGGAACTCGACATCCCCATCGTCTACATCAGCCACGCGATGGAGGAGATCATTCGGCTGGCGGAGACCTTGGTGCTGATCTCCGACGGCCGGGTCGCGGCGGTCGGCTCGGTCCCCGAGCTGACCAGCCGCCTGGACCTCCGCCCACTCACCGGGCGCTACGAGGCCGGCTCGGTCCTCGACGCCAAGGTGGTGGACCACGACGAGACCTTCGCGCTGACCAACCTGGCCTTCGCAAGCGGGACACTCCGGGTGCCGCGGCTCGACCTGGTGCCGGGCACCGAGCTGCGCATCCGGATCCGCGCGCGCGACGTCACTCTGGCGCGCCGGGCGCCCGAGGCCACGAGCGTGCTCAACGTCTTTCCCGGCGTGGTCAAGGAGGTCAGCGCGGAGGCCGGCCCCCTGGTCGATGTGCTGGTCGACCTGGGCGGCGCGCCCCTGTGGGCCCGGATCACCGCGAAGTCCCGCCACGACCTGGCGATCGAGCCGGGCGTCCGGCTCCACGCCCTGGTCAAGGCCGTCGCCATCGACCGCCACGCGGTCGGGCGGCGCACGGACCGGCGGCCGGCCGCGCCCGACGGTTCCTGATCCACGTCAATGACCTGCGGCCGGCCCGAGGCTAGGCAGGGGTCTCGACCGCAAGGGAGTCGGCGTCAGGCAGCGTGTCGCCCGTGCCGCCGATCGAAGGTGGGACTTGGCCGAAAGGCTTGCCACGATCAGCGCTCGGTCCCTGACCAAGGTGTACGTGAGCGGAAAGGTCGAGGTGCACGCCCTGCGCGGCGTGGATCTCGACCTCGTCGAGTCGGAACTGATCGTCCTCCTGGGGCCCTCGGGCAGCGGCAAGTCCACCCTGCTGAACATCCTGGGCGGCCTGGACGTCCCGACCAGCGGACGGGTCTTCTTCGACGGCCAGGAACTGGGCGCCGAGGACGACGCGGCCCTGACGCGCTACCGCCGCCAGCGGGTCGGGTTCGTGTTCCAGTTCTACAACCTGATCCCGAGCCTGACGGCCCGCGAGAACGTGGCCCTGGTGACCGAGATCGCCGCCGACCCCCTAACGCCGGAGGACGCGCTCGATCTGGTCGGTCTCGGCGACCGCCTCGACCACTTTCCCGCTCAGCTCTCCGGCGGCGAGCAGCAGCGAGTCGCCATCGCCCGGGCGATCGCCAAGCGCCCCCAGATCCTACTGTGCGACGAGCCGACGGGCGCGCTGGACAGCGAAACAGGCATTCTCGTTCTGGAGGCGATCGACCGGGTCAACCGGGACTTCGGCACGACCACGGCTCTGATCACCCACAACCGGGCGATCGCCGACATGGCCCACCGGGTGATCGCCTTGGCCGACGGCAGGATCGCCGACGCCCGGGAGAACGCCGAACGGCGCCCGCCGCGCGAGCTGGTCTGGTAGCCCCGCCATGCTCGCGCTCAACCGAAAGCTCGTGAGAGACCTCTGGCGCTTGCGCGGGCAGGTTCTGGCGGTCGCCCTGGTGATCGCCTCGGGCGTCGCCGTCCTGGTCATGTCGCTCAGCTCGACCGAGGCGCTCAGCGATACGGCGGCCGCCTACTACGAGCGCTACCACTTCGCCGACGTCTTCGCCAGCGTCAAGCGCGCGCCCAGCAAGCTGGCCGACCGCATCGCCGCGATCCCCGGCGTACAGCTGGCCGAGACCCGGATCGTCAAACTGGCGACGCTCGACGTCGCCGGCTTCGAGGAGCCGGTCATCGGTCAGCTGATCTCCCTGCCTGAGGCGGGCGCGCCCCTGCTCAACCGTCTGGCGCTGCGCGCCGGCCGGTGGATCGATCCCGCGCGGCCCGACGACGTGATCGTCAGCGAGCCCTTCGCCGAGGCCCACGGCCTCCTGCCGGGCGACCAGATCGAGGCCGTGATGAACGGTCACAAGCGGAGGCTGACGATCGCAGGACTGGCGCTCTCGCCGGAGTACATCTACGCGATCGGCCCGGGCATGCTGCTGCCGGACGACGATCATTTCGGCGTCATCTGGATGGGCCGGGACGCGCTCGAGGCGGCCTACGACCTTGACGGCGCCTTCAACGACGTCTCGATTTCGCTGCTCCGCGGGGCGCGCACGGAGACCGTGATCCAGCACCTCGACACCCTGCTCGACCGCTACGGCGGCATCGGCGCCTTCGAACGGGCCGACCAGGTCTCGAATTGGTTCGTGATGAACGAGATCGAACAACTGAAGAGCATGGCCTCGATCCTGCCGCCGGTCTTTCTCGCCGTCGCCGCCTTTCTCTCGAACATGGTGCTCGCGCGGCTGATCGCCACCGAGCGCGCCGAGATCGGCCTGATGAAAGCCTTCGGCTACAGTAATCTGGAGGTCGGCTGGCACTACGCGAAGATGGTCCTGGCCATGTCCGCGATCGGCATTGCCATCGGCTGGGCCGCCGGCGCCTGGCTGGGTCGCGTGAACACCGAGATCTACGCGGATCTCTATCGCTTTCCGGTGCTCTATTTCCGGCCGTCGCCGGGGGTCTTCCTGGTGGCCGGCGCGATCAGCCTGGGCGCCGCTCTCCTAGGCTCGCTGACCGCGGTCCGCCGCGCCGTCGCCCTGCCGCCCGCCGAAGCCATGCGGCCGCCGGCACCTCCGGTCTACCGCCGCTCGGCGATCAGCCGGACTCGCCTCTTCCAGGCGCTCGACCAGCCGAGCCGGATCATCCTGCGGCAGATCTTCCGCTGGCCGTTCCGCTCGCTCGTGACAGCGATCAGCGTCGGCATGGCGATCGGCGTCCTGATCACTTCGCTGCAGTGGTTCGACTCGATCGATCACCTGGTCGAGACCTACTTCATCGACACCCAGCGCCAGGACCTGACGGTCGGCCTCGTGGAGGCACAGTCGCCGACGGTCCTGAACGAGTTCGCGCACATGCCGGGGGTGCTGGCGGCCGAGCCCGGCCGGAGCGTCGCGGTGAAGTTCCGCGCCGGGACGCGGACCCATCGCGGCGCGATCCACAGCGTGCTGCGGGACGCGCGGCTCAATCTCGTCTACGACGTCGCGGGAAGGATCGTCACCGTGCCACCGGACGGCCTCGTGCTCTCCACGGTGCTGGCCGAGAAGCTCGCGGTCCGGCCCGGGGACTTCGTCGAGGTCGCGGTTCTGGAAGGGCGCCGTCCGGTCCGCCGGCTGCCGGTCGTCGGCCTGTTCGAGACCTACATCGGTATGCCGGCCTACATGGACCCCGCGGCGCTGCACCGGCTGATGGGCGAGAGCCCCAGGGTCGAGCAGGTGCACCTGCTGATCGACGTGGCGCAGCAGGCCGCGCTGTTTCGCGAGCTGAAGGACCTGCCCGACGTCTCGAGCGTGATCCTGCGGCAGGCGGCGATAGACACCTTCTACGAGACGATCGGCGAGACCCTGCTGATCTACGTCTCCTTCTTCGTCACCTTCGCCTGCACCATCGCCTTCGGCGTGGTCTACAACTCGGCGCGCATCGCCCTGTCGGAAAGGGGCCGGGAGCTCGCCACGCTGCGCGTGCTCGGGTTCAGCCGGACCGAGATCTCCTACATACTGCTCGGCGAGCTGGCGCTTTTGACCCTGGCCGCCTTGCCGGTCGGCTGCGCGATCGGCTACTTCCTGAGCTGGCAGTTCGCCGCCAGCTTCGCGACCGAGCTGTTCCGCATCGCCTTCGTGATCGAGCCTTCGACCTACGGCACGGCCGTGGTGATCGGCCTGGCGGCGGCGCTGGTCTCGGCCGCCTTCGTGCGCCGTCGGGTCGACCATCTCGACCTGATCGCCGTCCTGAAGACACGGGAGTGACCCGGGCATGAACCACTGGTGGCGTCGGCTGTTCATCTGGGCGGTTCTCGGCTTCGCGCTGGCCGCCGGCCTGTTCTACGCGTTCTGGCCGCGCCCCGTGCCGGTCGACCTCCTGGCGGCCTCCCGGGGCGCGCTGACGGTCGTGGTCGGCGACGAGGGCGAGACCCGGGTGCGCGATGTCTTCGTTCTCTCCGCGCCGGTCGCAGGGCGGCTCCTGCGCATCGACCGGGACGTCGGCGACGCCGTGACCGCCGACATGACCGTGGTCGCCCGGATCCAGCCGGTCGACCCCGCCTTCCTCGATCTGCGCAGCGAGGCGGAGGCCAGGGCGGCAGTGCGGGCCGCGGAGGCGGCCGAGACCCTGGCCGAGGCGGAGCTCGACAAGGCGCTGGCCGAGCTGGATTTCGCCGAGACCGAGGTGGAGCGGGCCCGCCGCCTGGTCCAGCGCAGGACCATCTCGGAGCGTGCGCTCGACGACGCCGAGCGGATCTTCCGCACCAGCAAGGCCTCGGTGGAGACCGCCAAGGCGGCGCTCGAGGTGCGCCGCTTCGAACTGCAGAAGGCCCGCGCCATCCTGGTCTCGCCGGTCGACGCCCGCGCCGTCGAGGAGTGTGCCTGCGTCAACGTGACGGCCCCCGTGACCGGCCGCGTCCTGCGGCTGCTGCGCGAAAGCGAGGGGGTGGTTCAGGCCGGCGAGGCCCTTGTCGAGATCGGCGACCCGAGAGACCTGGAGATCGTCGCCGACCTGCTCTCGACCGACGCGGTCAAGGTCGAGCCGGGGCAAGCCGTGGTCATCGAGGGCTGGGGCGGCGAGCCGCTCAAGGGCACGGTGAACCGTGTCGAGCCTTACGGCTTTACCAAGGTCTCGGCCCTCGGGATCGACGAGCAGCGCGTCAACGTGATCGTGGACTTCACCGACCCGGCGGAGCGCTGGCAGCGGCTCGGTCACGGCTACCGAGTCGAGATCCGTGTCGTCCTCTGGCAGGGCGAGGACGTGCTCAAGGTGCCGCTGAGCGCCCTGTTCCGCGACGGGCAAGAGTGGGCCGTCTTCGTCGAGCAGGCCGGCCGCGCCCGCCTGCGCCGCGTCACCCTCGGCCAGCGGACTGATCTCGAGGCCCAGATCCTCGACGGCATCGATGAGGGCGACCTCGTCGTGGTGCATCCCGGCATCCGGGTCGAGGACGGCGTGCTGATCGCGGAACGGCGCTGACGCCAGGTTGGGAACATCGGGTTCACCGGCCCAGATCTGCACGTCGCCGGGCGGGCGCACGAGTTCGTGTTCAACCCTTGAAAGCGCCGGATCTGATCAGATCTCTTCTAACGGACCTGTCGGCCTCGCTCGGCCGTCCGAATACTGGAGACCGTCATGACCAAGACCTACATCAAGACCAAGGAGGCGCTCGCCAACCTGACGCCAGAGGCCTACGCGGTCACCCAGCAGGACGCCACCGAGCCGCCGTTCCGCAACGCCTTCTGGGACCATAAGGAGCCGGGCCTCTACGTCGATGTGGTCTCGGGCGAGCCGCTCTTCGCCTCGAGCGACAAGTTCGAAAGCCACAGCGGCTGGCCCAGCTTCATCCGGCCTGTCGAGCCGGCGAACGTGGTTGAGCACAAGGACACCAGCCACGGCATGATCCGCACCGAGGTGCGCTCCAAGCACGGCGACAGTCACCTGGGGCACGTCTTCCCCGACGGCCCGCCGGAGACCGGCCTGCGCTACTGCATCAACTCCGCCGCCCTGCGCTTCATCCCGGCCGACCGGCTGGAGGCCGAGGGCTACGGCGATTACCGACATCTCTTCGAGGAGTCCTGACATGGAGACGAGCGAGAAGGCCACCCTCGCGGGCGGCTGCTTCTGGGGCATGCAAGACCTCTACCGGCGCCTGCCCGGCGTGCTTGAGACCCGGGTCGGCTACAGCGGCGGCGTCACCGCCAACGCGACCTACAACGAGGTGAAGACGGGCCGTACCGGGCACGCCGAGGCGATCCAGATCGTATTCGACCCGGCCAAGGTGGCCTACCGGGAGATCCTGGAGTATTTCTTCCAGATCCACGACCCCACCACGCCGAACCGCCAGGGCAACGACCTGGGCAGCCAGTACCGCTCGGTCATCTTCTGGCACTCGGAGGCGCAGAAGGCTACCGCGCTCGACACCATCGCCGATGTCGAGGCCTCGGGCCTGTGGCCGGGCGTCGTCGTCACCGAGGTCGTGGCGGCGGGCGATTTCTGGAACGCCGAGCCGGTACACCAGGACTACCTGGAGCGCAACCCGGGCGGCTACACCTGCCACTTCCCCCGGCCCAACTGGAAGCTGCCGAAGCGGGCGGCCGCGGAATAGCGCGGCTTTTGCCCGGGTCTAGTAGGGGACCGGCTTGCCGTCCCAGGCGAAGATCCGGCCGCTGTCCTCGGGCGTGACGCTGTTCAGGACGTTCAGCAGGTAGCCGGCCGACTGGGCCGGCGAGAAGAGCTTGCCCGCCGGCACGCCGCCCTGGAAGGGGTGCGACAGGCTCGTGTCGACGGTGCCCGGATGGAGGCCGACGCAGACGGCGCCGGCGTTGCGCCGGGCGAGCTCGATGGCGAAGTTCTTCAGCAGCATGTTGAGCGCCGCCTTGGAGGCACGGTAAGCGTGCCAGCCGCCCAGGCTGTTGTCGCCGATGCTGCCGACCCGCGCCGAAAGCGCCGCGAACACCGACTTGCCGTCCTTGGCGAGCAGCGGCAGGAAGTGCTTCGCGACGAGCGCGGGACCCACGGTGTTCAGCCGGAAAACCCGATCCATGGCGCCGGCGTCGAGCGCGCGCCAGGTCTTCTCCGGCTGCAGGCCGCCGGAGCCGTGAAGGATGCCGGTCGCGACGATGACGAGGTGATAGCGGCCGCCGATCTGCTCCGCCTGGCGGGCGGCCGCCTCGATCGACGCTTCGTCTTCCAGGTCGATGCGGCCGGCCGTGACCTTGGGGTCCGCGAAGCCGCGCTCAGCGCGCGAGAAGGCGGCGACGCGGGCGACCTTCGGGTTCGCGGCGAGAGCTTCGACGAAAGCCCCGCCGATGCCGCCGGACGCGCCGATGACGGCCGCGTTGACTGGGGTGGTAAAGGAATCCATCGTGATACCGTGTTCGTTGCTTGAAGGGTTTTCAACCAGCGGCGCCGAGGGGCGCGGACAGCCGGGCTGTTGTTCAGGCGTCTTATACGTGGCGCAGCGTCGCTGGACCGCCGCCCCTTCGCGTGATCCACGCCCCCGCGGCGCCCGTAGGCAAAGTCGTGTGCAATAGCCAGCTGGAAACGTGCTGCCATGATGAAACGGGGTCGGAGGACCATGATCAAAGCAACCGCGGGCGCCCTGGCGGGAGCCATATTGTTGGGACGGCGCGCCGGAGCCAAGACCGACCGCACGGCCTACGATTTCGACTTCACCGCAATCGAGGGCGACCCCCTGCCCTTCGAGACCTTCCGCGGCAAGCCGGTGCTGGTGGTCAATACGGCTTCGCTCTGCGGCTTCACTCACCAGTATAGAGAGCTCCAGACCCTGTGGGACCGCTACAGGGACAAGGGCCTCGTAGTGCTGGCGGTGCCGTCCAACGACTTCGGCAACCAGGAGCCCGGCCAGGAGGCCGAGATCAAGGAGTTTTGCGAGGTCAACTTCTTCGTCGACTTCCCGATGACGACGAAGGAGCACGTCAAGGGCAAGGACGCTCACCCCTTCTACCTCTGGGCGGCAGAAGAGCTGGGCTTCGCGGCCAAGCCGCGCTGGAACTTCCACAAGTACCTCGTGGGGCCCGACGGCCGTCTGGTCGACTGGTTCTCGACGCCGACCTCGCCGACCGCGGACAAGGTGGTCCGCGCCATCGAGGCCCAGCTGGCCCGGGCCGGCTCGGCCGAGGGCTGACGAGAGGCCGCGCCAGTGACCGGGGCCGCAGGCGAAACCGTCTTACCCACCAAGCCGCCGCGGCCGAGCGTGCCCATGTCTTGCCGCTGGCTCGGCGGCCTCGGTGCCCTTCCCTTCGTCGCCCTGGCAATCGGCAGCTTCTGGCTTGACGGCCTGGCGCAGGCCTACGTGGTCTTCGCGCTGATCGCCTACGGCGCCGTCATCCTCTCGTTCCTTGGCGGCATCCAGTGGGGCCTGGCGGTCGCCGACTTCGGCGCGGCCGAAGGCGGAGGTGCGTCCTACCGGCGCCTTACGATCAGCGTCGTGCCCTCGCTGATCGCCTGGTGGGCGCTTCTGCTAACGGGCCCATCGGCCCTGCTCGTCCTGGCCGGCAGCTTCGCGCTCATGCTGGCGCTCGACTGGACCGCCACGCGGAACGGCGAGGCGCCCGACTGGTATCCGCGCCTGCGGCTGCCGCTGACGGCCTGCGTCGTCTGCTGCCTCGCCCTCGGCGCCGCGGCCTGAGCCTGCCCGAGCCATGAGCACCGAGCTGGAGGGCAGCATTCTCGACCTGTTGAGCCGGCGCAGCGACGGCGCCTCGATCTGCCCGTCCGAGGCGTCCCGGGCGGTCGACCGGAAAAACTGGCGCGGTCTCATGGAGGCGGTGCGCGAGGCCGCCTGGGGCCTCGAAGCGCGCGGGCGCATCGTGGTCCTGAAGCGCGGCCGCCGCATCGCGCGCGCCGAGGCGCGGGGCCCGATCCGCCTCGCGCTCGCCGTTCCATCCGCCCCAAAGCCATGAACCAGGTCGTTTGGTTCAAGCGCGACCTCCGTGTGGCCGACCACTGGCCCCTGGCCGAAGCGTCGGCGCACGGCCCGGTGATCCCGCTCTACGTGGTCGAGCCGGAGCTCTGGCGGCAAGCCGACGCCAGCGCCCGCCACTGGCGCTTCCTGAGCGAGAGCCTCGAGGAACTGCGCGCCGTGCTGGCCGCCCTCGGCGCGCCGCTGGTGGTCCGCGTCGGGCCGGCCGTCGAGGTGCTCGAGGCTCTGCGCGAAGAGGTTGGCATCGCCGCCCTCTGGTCCCACGAGGAGACCGGCAACCGCTGGACCTACGAGCGCGACCGCGCGGTGGGTGCCTGGGCCCGGGGGAACGGCATCCCCTGGCACGAGATCCAGCAGCACGGCGTCATCCGCCGCCTCGGCTCGCGCAGCGGATGGGCCGGGAAGTGGGACCGCTTCATGGCCCTGCCCACGGCCCCCGAAGTGCGCCCGGCGCCACCGATCGGGCCGCTCGAACCGGGCGCGATCCCGACGGCCGAGGACCTCGGCCTCGCCGGCGACCCCTGCCCCGGCCGCCAGTCCGGCGGGCGTTCCGAGGGCCTGGCGCTGCTCGACAGCTTCCTCGCGCGCCGCGGCGGCGCGTATCACCGGGAGATGTCGAGCCCGCTCAGCGCGGCGGAGAGCTGTTCCAGGCTGTCGGCCCACCTGGCGCTGGGGACGGTCTCGATGCGCGAGGCGGCGCAGGCGGCCTACCGGCGGCTCGACGCGGTCAAGGCCCGGGACAAGGAAGAGCGCGGCACCTGGCCGGCCGCGCTCAACGCCTTTGTCGGCCGGCTGCACTGGCACTGCCACTTCATCCAGAAGCTGGAGGACGCGCCGGAGCACGAGTTCCGCAACGTGCACAGCGGTTACGACGGGCTGCGCGTCGACAGCTTCGACGCCGCGCGCTTCGCCGCATGGGCCGAAGGCGAGACCGGCTTCCCCTTTGTCGACGCCTGCATGCGCTCGCTCCGGGCCACGGGCTGGATCAACTTCCGCATGCGCGCCATGCTGACCGCCTTCGCCTCCTATCACCTCTGGCTGCCCTGGCGGCAGACCGGGCTCCACTTGGCGCGGCTGTTCACCGACTACGAGCCCGGCATCCACTGGAACCAGATCCAGATGCAGAGCGGCACCACGGGCATCAACACGGTCAGGATCTACAACCCGGTGAAGCAGTCCCGGGATCACGACCCGGACGGCGCCTTCATCCGGCGCTGGGTGCCCGAGCTGGAGGCGGTGCCCCAAGCCTCGGTTCACGAGCCCTGGCGCATGGACGCGGCCGCCCAGGCGTCGGCCCGCTGCTGGCTTGGTAAGGACTACCCGGCGCCGCTGGTCGATCATCTCGCCGCGGCCAAGCAGGCCCGGGAAAGGATCTACGCGGTGCGCCGCTCGGACGCCTTCCGCGACGAGGCCGACGCGATCCAGGCCCGTCACGGCAGCCGCAAGAGCGGCTTGCCGAGGCAGGCGCGGCGCCGGAAGGGCAGCGGCCGGCGGGCCCAAGACACGGGAGACCAGCTTGCCTGGGATCTCTGAATGGCGAAGATGACCCGCAAGGCCGACCTGCCGAGCAAGACCTGCGTCGTCTGCGGTCGGCCCTTCGCCTGGCGCCGCAAGTGGGCGGACTGCTGGGCCGAGGTCAAGTACTGCTCGACCCGCTGCCGCCGGGCCAGAACCGAGAAAGGAGTCCGTAATGTCCAGCAAGCCTGAGCCGACCAAGCCGAGCCCGGGCCAGGAATCGGTCTGGGACTACCCGCGGCCGCCGCGCCTCGAGCCGGTCACAGAGCGGCTCCGCGTGGTGCTGGGCGGCGAGACCCTGGCGGAGACGACCGCGGGCTACCGCGTGCTGGAGACCAGCCACCCGCCGGTCTACTACATCCCGCCGAGCGACGTGCGCTGCGAGCGCCTGGTCCCCTCGACCCTGCTGTCGTACTGCGAGTTCAAGGGCGTGGCGGCCTACTGGGCGGCCACGGACGCGTCCGAAGGGGCGCCGCCGGTCGCCTGGAGCTACCCCAATCCGACCAAGGCTTTCCTGCCGATCAAGGACTACTTCGCCTTCTACGCCTCGCGCGTGGAGAGCTGCTGGGTCGGCGACGAACGGGTCGAGGCGCAGGAGGGTGACTTCTACGGCGGCTGGATCACGTCGCGCATCGTCGGCCCCTTCAAGGGCCCGCCGGGCACGCGGGGCTGGTGAGGGTGAGACGCCCGCCCTTCAAAGCGCTCGCGGCGCTGGTCCTTTTCCTTCTATGGCACCCGGCCCCTGCCCTGGCGCTCGACGAAGCGGAGCTTTGGCGGGCGCTGAAATCCGGCGGACACGTCGCGATCATGCGCCACGCGCTCGCGCCCGGCACCGGCGATCCCGGCAACTTCGCGCTGAGGGACTGCGCGACCCAGAGGAACCTGTCGCAGGAAGGCCGCGATCAATCGGCGCGGATCGGCGAGCGCTTCCGCGCCAACGGCATCGCCGCGGCGAAGGTCTTCTCCAGCCAGTGGTGCCGCTGCCTGGAGACCGCCCGCCTGCTCGGCCTGGGCGAGCTCGAGGAGCTGCCGAGCCTGAACTCCTTCTTCCAGGCCTGGGAAAAGCGCGAGCCCCAGACCCGCGCGATCACCGCCTGGCTAGGGCAGCGGGACCTGGACACGCCCACGGTCCTGGTCACCCATCAGGTCAACATCACGGCGCTCACCGGCGTCTTCCCGCGCTCGGGAGAGATCGTCTTCCTGCGCCGCGACGAAGCCGGCGATCTCTCGGTCATCGGGACCCTGGAGACGGATTGATCCGTAGTTTTCCGATCACGGAGTTCCATGGACCGGTTGCATTGCTGACGGTAGCGGCACGCCCTGCCGCGGGATGGTGCCGCCGTAAAAGAACCAAAAAGGATTCACCACAGAGACACAGAGACCACAGAGGAAAAACCCACGATTTTTTGGCGCGCTTCGCGCGCAACCAACTCCCTTTATGGTTCTCTGTGCTCTCTGTGTCTCTGTGGTGAAAAGTCTAGGCCCTCGGCCAGGGGCACGGCCTCGCCGCCGTGTCAGCGATCTATCCCGTCAAATCTTTCACCTACGTATCCGCTCACCCCCAACCGGGGAGAGGGAGGGGCCCGCGCCAGCGGGAGAGTGAGGGGGCCCGCCCGCTATGCTCCACTTTCGCGGATCAGCGGATGAAGGCCAGCTCGGCGACCGCGAGGTCGGCGGTGAAGGCCCGCCCGATGGCGACCAGACCGACACGGCGCAACCTCGATACGTCGAGCGGCGCCTCCAGGCGATAGGGCCGGAACGCCGTGAAGGGCAATTGCACGTCGGTCCACTCGGGGCCGGCGGTGAAGTGGGCGCGGTAGGATTGCCAGGGCCGAACAATGTCGGCCGTGCGCAGATGCACCGAGTAGCGCTCGCCGTTGCCGCGCACCAGGGCGCGGAGACCGGCGAAGTTCGAGGCGTCCAAGGTCGCCCCTTCCGGCGCCAGATCCAGGGCGGCCTGGATGAAGCCGCCGTCGTTCTCGAGGCGCACCTCGCCCGAGAGACGCAGGCAGGGCCGGCCGTCGATCACCTCGGCGCGGACGCTGGCCTCGGAGATCCCGCCCATGACCCGGTCACTGACGCCGCGCCACCGCGTACCCAGGCTGGAGACCAGGTCCCTGGAGGCGAAATCGTCGATCAGCATGGCCTCATCCGCCCCGCGCTTCGCTGCCGCGACGAGAGGAAGACCCGTCCCCGGCAGCGCCAGCAAGCCCGCCAGGAAGAGCCGCCGCGCCGGATCGGGGCCGGCGCCGGCAGATCCGCGGGCGGGTCGACGTCGTAGGAATGGTCGCAATGAACAGCTTCCTCACCGTCCTCGGCCAAGTATCGACCGCCACGCTCTTTGGGTCGATGGCCTTCTTCTCCTGCGTCATGGCGCCGCTGGTCTTCATCAAGCTGGAGGAGGCGACGGCCGGACGCTTCATCCGCAGTGTCTTCCCCTGGTACTACCTCGTCGTTCTCGTGCTTTCCCTGGTCGCGGCCCTCGCTCTGGCCTTCGCCCTGCCGCTCTACGCCGCGGCCATGGCGGCGATCGCCGCCGGCGCCGTCGTGTGCCGCCAGATGCTCATGCCCCGCATCAATCGCCACCGGGACGCCATGCTGGCCGGCGACTCGGGCGCGGGCAAGTCCTTCGACCGCCTGCACAAGCTGTCGGTCTGGATCAACGGAGCCCAGCTGCTCGCCGCCCTGGCGATCCTGGTGCTGCTCGCCGCCCGCTAGAGCGGATCCCATCGAGGCCCTCATGAAGACTCTTCCCTACCGCGCGACCACCGCGACCGGCAGCAACCTGGACTTCGAGTTCCCGCTGCACCGCGATACCGGCGACCCCGTCCGGGTCGGTCAGATGATATCGGCCATGCTCGAGGCCATCGACCGGGAGATCGCGCTGGTCGGCGATGCGAGCAACGGCGACGTGCTGCAGGCCGTCGCCATGACGCTCGCGATACGGGCGCGCATGATCCACGGCTCCCAGGACATCGCGGCCAGGATGGCGGCCGAGCTTGTTCAAACCGCGATCATCGCGGCCGAGGACGCCGATGTTTCCGGGCCTCAGGCCGGCCACGCTTAGCGCTTTCAACTGTAAGAACGGGTTCAGGCGGAACGGCGTTCCGGCTGATCAGCGGCCGCCCGCACCCGCCCCAGAATGGCGGGAATCTTGGCGCGGAAGGGGAAGAAGCCCCGGGACGCATGGGGCCAGGCCTGGCGGTCCCAGTTGCGCAGGACCTGAACCAGACCAATCCCGTCGGCGGCGAGCTTTTCGGAGAGTCGGTCCAGGGTCTCCGCCGTCGGGCCCACCGGGGCGTAGGGCGTCACGACCTGACGCAGGCCGAGCCCGCGCGCCCATTCGACAAGGCCGTCGAGGTCCGGTTCGGCGGCCTCGCCCTGGTCCCCCCAGGCGGCATCGGAGCGGGCGCGCACGTCCGCCAGGCCCTCGTCCACGAAGCTGAGAACCCGCTCCGAAACGGGCAGCGGCGAGCGGCCGCGCGTCGCGTTCAGCGTCGCGCAGCCGAGGAATGGGCCGCCGCTCCCGAGCAGGGTCTCGGGCGCCATATCCTCTTCCGTGACCAGAAGACCGCTCGGCAGGGAGGGGTCCCAGGGCAACGGGTCCGGCGGGGCCCCGGCCTCGGGATGCGGCGGACCGTCGAGCGGCGGCGCCGTCGGCGCCAGCCCGCGCACCGGCGGGAAGCGGCCGTCGGTGTACTTGGCGATGTTGTCGGGGCGTGCCAGGTAGGTCTTGCCCTTGGTCTGCAGGCCGGCGACCCAGCGCCAAGACAAGGTGTTCGAGGCCGGGTCCCCGTCCAGCAGGTGGCGCAGGAAGAAATCGGCGCCGAGCGCCCAGGGCAGCTCGAGGGTGAAGATCCAGGCGCTCGCGAACCACATGCGGGCGTGGTTGTGCAGGTAGCCGGTCTCGATGAGCTCCCGGGCCCAGGCATCGAAGCAGGCGATGCCGGTCCGTCCCGCCGTCGCCTCTTCCCAGCGCGTGCGCAGGTCGCTGTCCTCGCCGAGCGCCTCGGCCAGGCGCAGCACCTCGCCGCGGTAGGCGGTCCAGACGCCCGGCCGGCGCTCCAGCCAGCCCTTCCAATAGGTCCGCCAGAAGACCTCCTGGATGAACTTCTCGGCGGCGGAGAAACTGTGCCGCGCGAGCACCGCCGAAGCCGCCTCCTCTTCCAGCACCAGGCGGTGCCGGATATAGGGTGAAAGGCCGGAGACGTGTTCGTGCCGGCCGGGTCCCAGGTCGTGGTTCCGGAGGCGCGCGTAGTCGCGGCCGGCGCGCGGCAGGAAGTCGGTCAGGCGGCGCAGGCCTTCGGCGCGGGTCGCCGGTGCGAGGTCCATTGCGATTTCCGTCTAGACGCGGCGCGCGACGGCGACGGCCGCCGCCGAGCCGGAGCCGACCATCCAACGCCAGGCGCCGAGCAGCGGCCCCGGCCGGCGGTCCTGGAGCACCCGGGCCTCGTCGCGGTGGCGCAGCTCGTCCTCGCGGCAGCGGACCAGGAGCTCCTTGAGCGACTGCAGCTCGGGCGTGTCGCCGATCCGCTCGATCTGCTCCCGGTAGTGGTGGTCCACGAAGGTCTCGACCGCGTCGACCGTGGCGAAGACCGGCCGGGCGCCGAACAATGCCGGCAGCGCGCCGGTAATGAAGCCCGCCAGCCGCCAGATCGGCAGGACGAGACTGCCCTTCTCGCGCGGGAAGACGGTCTCGATCAGGCGGAGGTGTTCCCGCTCGGTCTCGATGTGGTCCTCGGCGAAGCGGCGTACCTCGGCGTCCCGCGTGACCGCCAGGATCCCGCGGTAGATCGCCACGGCCCCGGTCTCGCCGGCGTGGTCCGAGCGCAGGTCCTGCTCCAGCCAGCGCGGCAGGCCGGACGCCGGCTTGGCGGCGAGCAGCCGCTGCAGGCGCGGCCGAAACTTCAGGAAGAGCGGGTAGGCGAGGTCGAGAGCCCAGACCAGCGGCGGCCGCTTCATGATCCCGCCGAGGGCGCGGAACGTGGGCAGCGCCGCCCAGAGCTCGGCGAAAGCGGCCCCGCCGGACACCAGGGTGCCGTCGGGCCGGCGGGTGTGGAAGCGGGCGAGCGCCTGGGACTTGGTGAGGCCGGGGACGACTTCGTTCTCGGCATGCTGGCTGACGTCGATCCAGGCAAGCTCCGAGGCGCCGCGCCGCCGGCGGTAGAAATCGATCTCGCGCCGGCAGAGAGGACACGCTCCGTCGTAGAAGACGGTCAATTTTGCTGCTGTTTCCATGACCGAGAATACGCTCGCGCGCCCCCCTTGGATTTGCCGGGCCCGCGGACCGGGAAGCCGCCCACATGATCCGCCGGCCGGGCAGGCTCGTAGCAGATGCGGCTTCACTACAAGGAACCCCTCTCATGAATGCACCGCTCTCGCGTGAGGCGCTCCGCGCCTCGGTCGCCGGTCTCGACCCTGCCATGCAATCCGACAAGCCCACCCAGGAGGAGGCGGAGGCCGCCGTCCGGACTCTGATCCGCTGGGCCGGGGATGACCCCGACCGGGAAGGCCTGGTCGACACGCCGAACCGCGTCGTGCGTTCTTACCTGGAGTTCTTCGGCGGCTACGAGGACGATCCGCGCGAGATGCTGACCCGGACCTTCGAGGAGACCGACGGCTACGACGAGATGGTGCTGCTGCGCGACATCGGCTTCGAGAGCCACTGCGAGCACCACATGGTGCCGATCATCGGCAAGGCCGACATCGCCTACTTCCCCAAGCGCCGCGTGGTCGGCATCAGCAAGCTGGCGCGGGTGCTCGACGTCTACGCCCGGCGTCTGCAGATCCAGGAGAAGCTGACCGCCCAGGTGGCCAACACCATCGACGAGGTGCTTGAGCCCCACGGCGTGGCGGTGGTGATCACGGCGCAGCACCAGTGCATGACGACCCGCGGCATCCACAAGCCGGGCGTCTCCATGGTGACCAGCCGCATGCTGGGCTGCTTCCGCGACGACAGCGCGACGCGGCAGGAATTCCTCAGCATCGTCGGCAGGCCGGCCGGCATCGTCGCATGAACGCGCCGGTCTCGCTGCGTTTCGAGACCGGGCCGCGGAGCGGAACGCCGACCGACCCGAGGCCGGATAACAGCGCCGTCCTGGTGACAGGCGGCGCGCAGCGGATCGGCGCGGCCATCGCGCGTCACCTGGCGAAACGGGGCTGGCCGGTGGTCATCCACTTCAACCGCTCGGCCCAGACCGCGATGGCGCTCGGCGACGAAATCGCCGGGGCCGGCGGCCGCGCCGAACTGCTGCATGCCGATCTGTCGCGTGACGGCGATGCGCGCGACCTGATCGCGCGCGCCGAGAAGCGCGCCGGTCCGCTCGGCGTGCTGATCAACAACGCTTCGATCTTCGAGTGGGACGACATCGAGACCCTGGACGAGGCGTCCTTCGCCCGGCACATGGACCTCAACCTGCGCACGCCACTGACGTTGACCCAGCACTTCGCGGAGGGGCTGGCGCCGGGCCGCGGCGGCGTCGTCATCAACATGCTGGACTCGCGGGTCCTAAACCCGACGCCGCGGCACCTCAGCTACACGCTCTCGAAGACCGGCCTGGCGACCGCCACGCGCGGCCTGGCCCAGGCGCTGGCGCCCCAGGTCCGGGTCAACGGCATCGGCCCGGGGCCGACCCTGCCGGTCGTCGGTCAGACGCCCGAGCAGTTCGAGCAGCGCTGCCAGCGCCTGCCCCTCAAGCGGCCGGCCGCGCTCGACGAGATCTGCCAGGCGGTCGACTTCCTGATCCAGGCACGCTCCGTCACCGGCCAGATCGTCGCGCTGGACGGCGGCGACCACCTGCTCGGACACTGCCCGGCCGCTTGAGTCTGATTGATCCGGCGTCTGGATGCCGGCTGGAATCAGACGCCTCGAGCGTCTCTTGCCGCCTGTCTCGTCTTGGTGTGCTGCGAGATGCTGCCGACCCGCCAAGGCGGTACGACGAAGCGCCGCCGCCGGCTCGGCAAGGCGCGGAAATCGTCGCCCCCCTCGCTCTCCGCCGCCGGATGATGCCGGAACTTCGCGGCGCGATGCTTTGCAAGCGCGCGGCGCGCCGCTTCGACATTGGCCGCGCGCGCCTCGAGCTTGCGCAGGCGCTTGATCTCCTTGTTTATCCGCTTCAAGGCCGCGGTAAAGACCATCTTGCGCATCTTCGGGTGCTCGGCCGTGCCGGGGAAATTGCCGCCGCGCGCCGCTCCCTTGCCGCGCGCCTCCCTGCGCTTCTCGCGTGACAGGGTCCGCTCCCTGTCGCGCAGCTTCCGGAGACGGTCCTGGGTCGTGAAAAGCTCCGACCCGCTAAGCTCGTAGATCATCGGATGGTGGGTCGTCCGGACGAGTTCGAACTCCTCGAAGTCCAGCAGGCTTCTTTCGAATCTGCACGGTACCGACATGCCGCTCCTCCCAAAAGCTTCGGTGATCCTGGACGGATCGCGCGCCCGCCGCGAGGGGCGCCCGTCCTGGAATAGGCTCTCGTCAGCCTTTTTGAGTCGCGCTGATCTGCTTGAGGATGACGGCCATGTGCTCGACGATGTCGAGTCCACGCTTCGACTGCTCTTTCCAGTGATCGTGGGTTTCCTGCAGGGCGGACACCGCCTTGGTGATCTCTCCAGAGTCTTCCGGCAAGGCGCCCTCGACCGCCTTGGCCAGCTCCGCGACGGCCTGTTCGAGCGCGCCCAGTCTTTCCTGGTTCACCGCGTTCTGTTCCGACAGGTACCTAACCCAGGCGAAAAACAGCCGGCCCCATAGATCATCGGGCTGCTCGACGAGTTTGAGATCAAGGTTGAGACCGTGCGATTTCGCCATGTCAATGCTCCCACCTGTTGCTTACGTAGAGATAAGGTGCCTTTTGCCGCCGGAAACAAGGTCCCCGGCGCAGAGGTCTCCCTCTGCCCGGATCACACGTCCAGTTCAGTTAAATCAGTAGCATAACGCCCCTACGAACGCGACTCGCTTCGTGACCCGGATCCCGGTCGAACCCTGCCCCCGCGTGAGAGTCTCCGCCCGCTTGCCCGCAGCGGGCAGGTGCTTATTGTTCGACCCGATCGAGGCCGCGGGTCCCTCGGGGTCCGGGCCGTGTTTGCCCGAGGAGCCGATTTGCCGCTGCCGGAAGGTCACGCACCTGCCCGTTCTAGAAGATGTACACCGGCGAGGCAGCCTGGACGGGCCGCAAAGACGTGGGCCTTGCCGTTGCGGCGAACCTGCTGCTGGCGGCCCTCTTGGTCCGCCCGGCGCAGGCCGACTGGCTCAACCCGACCGGCGCCGAGACCGCGCCGAACATCGCCGAGGTGAGGGTCCTGGAGGACCGCGTGACGGTCGCGCTGGAGGTCGCCGTCGCCGACCTTGAGACCTTCGCCGCGCTGATTCCGGAGGACTGGGTGGCCGGTTCGTCACGGAACGTGCCGCCGCTGGCCGAGCCGCGGTTGCGCGAGGCACGCGCCCCGCCCGGCCGGGCGGCGGTCGGTCTTCTCGCCCGGTAGTGTCCTTCCCGAGACATTAGGTGACAGTCCATTTCGGACACATGGGTAACACTTTTTGGCATTTTCGGGGGGATCCGGAAATGCCGTGGAAGGAGTGTAGCCCCATGGATGAGCGCGTTCGTTTCGTGGCGAGGTTGCTGGACGGCGAGAAGATGGCGCCGTTGTGCCGGTCTTTCGGGATATCCCGAAAGACCGACTACAAGATCTTCGAGCGCTACAAGCAGATGGGCTGGAGGGGCTGACGGACCGCTCCCGCCGGCCCTACCGTCAGGCCAACAAGCTGCCGTTCCAGATCGAAAGCCTGATCGTGTCGGTGAAGAAGGAGCAGCCTAGCTGGGGCGCCCCGAAGATCCGCGAGAAGCTCGGGCGGCTCTATCCAGACATCAAGGCGCCGGCCGTCAGCACGGTGCATGCGGTGCTCGACCGGCACGGTCTGGTCCAGCGGCGCAAGCGCCGGCGCTTCTACGACCTGGGATACTTCGACGAAGATACCTGCCGCCTCGAGCCTATCGAGGACCCCTTCGGCAGAAATGTGTTACCTATGTCTCGGGAGTAATCTGTAACCCATGTCTCCGGTACAAAGTGTTACCTATGTGTCCGGGCCGGACAACAAGGAGCTGGCGCGCCCGGCAGGATTCGAACCTGCGACCTGCGGATTAGAAGTCCGCTGCTCTATCCAGCTGAGCTACGGGCGCTCTTGGCGGCACTATATCCGCAAAAGGTAATCCGTCTACCAAATGGCGCGCCCGGCAGGATTCGAACCGCGCTGCGCGCTGCCGCTCCGCGGCCCTGCGGATTAGAAGTCCGCTGCTCTATCCAGCTGAGCTACGGGCGCTCTTGGCGGCACTATATCCGCACTCTAACCAGCTGAGCTACGGGCGCTTTCGCCGGCACTATATCCGCGAGCGGTCATCCGTCTACTAAAAGGGGGCGCCTGGGTTCAGGCAGCCCGAGCTAGGTTCAGTGGGTCCAGCGGCCGAGGCGGCCGTAGCGGAAGTTGTCGGCGTAGGCCTTGGGCCGGTGCTTGCGCTCGTGGGGCCGCTCCAGGGTGTACATCAGGCCGTGCTTGCGGGCGTAGGCCACGGCCTCGTCGGCCGTGTCGAAGCGCAGCCGGACCTGGCCCTTGGTGTCGCGCGACGAGGTCCAGCCCATCAGCGGCTCGACCCGGCGGGCCGATTCCGGCTCGAACTCCATCACCCACTTCTTGGTGTTGCCCTGGCCGGACTGCATGGCGGTCTTGGGCGGCTGATAGATCCTGACTTGCATGGCGGCCTCCGCTATCGCGCGGTCTCGTCGGTGGTCGGGGTGGACGGATTCGAACCGCCGACATCCTGCTCCCAAAGCAGGCACTCTACCAGACTGAGCTACACCCCGGCACTCCGTCGCGACCCGGGCAGAACCTAAGGTTTTGCGCGCCCGAAGGCAATCCCGTGGGAGCCCGGGCCGGGCGCTACTCGAAGATCACGTGGCCCTTGCCGATCTTGGCGATCTCGACCAGGTCGTGGGTCCGCCAGTCGAGCGCGCCGACCACGCGCAGCGGCACCGAGGCCTCGGCGGCCGCCCGGGCCAAGGGCAGGATGTCGTCGACCGCGAAATGGCTGGCGCGGAGGGTGACCCCGGCGCCGGCCCGGATGATGTTGAGCAGCTCGCTGACGTTCTTCTCGGACATGGGTTTCGCCCCCCAACGCGATTCCCTCGGGGACCCGTAATGGATCCGATCAGCCCCGAATCTACGACGCTTCGGCGCCGGGAGACAAGCCGCGCCCCGGCTTGCCCCCGCCTCGCCTTGCCGCCCCGGGAGACGCCGCCCTATAAAGGCGCTTCACCGGCGAGGGGACCGACCATGGCCAGCCGCGGCATCAGCCTGTCCGACGATCTCTACCAGTACCTGCTCGGCGTCTCGCTGCGGGACACGCCCATCCGTGCCCGCCTGCGCGAGGAGACCGCCAAGCTGCCCCACGCGGCCATGCAGATCGCCCCGGAGCAGGGCCAGTTCATGGGCCTGCTGGTCGAGCTGACCGGCGCCCGGTGCATCTTGGAGGTCGGCACCTTCACCGGCTACTCGGCGCTCTGCATGGCCGAGGCGGCGGGACCCGAGGGCCGGATCGTCACCTGCGACGTCGACGCCGAGACCACGGCGGTGGCCCGGCGCACCTGGGCCGAGGCGGGGGTCGCCGAGCGAATCGACCTGCGCCTGGCGCCGGCGCTGGAGACCCTCGACGCGCTGCTTGCGGCGGGCGAGGCCGGGCGCTTCGACCTGGCCTTCGTCGACGCCGACAAGCGGAACTACGACGGCTACGTCGAGCGGGCCCTGGAGCTGCTGCGGCCAGGCGGGCTGCTCTTGATCGACAACGTGCTATGGGACGGCCAGGTGATCGACCCGGAGGCCGAGGACCCCGACACGGAGGCCATTCGCGCGCTCAACCTCAAGATGCATCACGACGAGCGGGTCACGCTGTCGATGATCCCCGTCGGCGACGGGTTAACCCTAGGCCGGAAGCGATAAGCTGGACCCCGCCCGCGGGCGCATTTGCCGCAAAGGCAAGGCATGGTGGAGAAAGCCGGGCCATTAAGCCTTTCTTTACCCAACCTTAATGCCATGTTTACGGCTTTACTCGACACTGGCGGGGTTGGTTTGAGCAAAACCGGCCGTCGATCAAGAACCCACGAGGCATCCGATGTGGAAGACTCTGTTGCTTGGTACGGTCCTTGCGGTCTTCTCGTCCGCTGCCGCCGCCCAAAGTCAAAATGGCCAGAATCAGTGCAATAAGCGCGACAACGTGCTTTCGCTGCTCGCGAACAAGTACCAGGAAGCGCCGGTCGCTGTCGGCGTGACCAACACGGGCGGTCTGGTCGAGGTTCTCTCCACCGGCGACGGCAACACCTGGACGATCATCGTCACCACGCCCCAGGGCATGAGCTGCCTGGTCGCCGCCGGCGAAGGCTGGCGCGCGGTCGACCACGTCGCCGCCGAGCCCGAGGCCTGAGCCGGCCCTAGCCGCCCAGAGGCGCTTCTTACAGGCCTCCTTCCAAGACTCTTCGCGGTAGCCCGCGCACCTGTTCGCGGATCGGGCCCCTGCGCGGCCGGTCCGCCAGGGTGACGAACCAATGCTCGTGTGGGTTGCGGCCCCGGCTGTGCCGCCAGGAGAGCCCGCGCAGCACCCCCTCGGCCTCCGCAGGCAGCCGCTCCGGCGGCGCGAAGCCGTTCAGCACCCCCCAGACACCGGCCCAGCAGCGGCCGACCGACCAGGGATTGTAGCCGCCCCCGCCCAGCACCAGCAGGCGCGGCGCCAGCGGCTTTACCGCCGCCACCACCCGCCATAGCGCGCCGTTCGAGAGCGAGAGCCGGCTCAAGGGATCGTCCTCCAGGCCGTCGGCGCCGCACTGCAGGACCACGGCCTCGGGACCGTAGAGCTCGGCCAGCGGCAGCACCGCGGACTCCAGCAGGAAGGCCAGCTCGTCGTCGTTCAGGCCCGCCGGAACCGGCAGGTTGCGCGCCAGGCCGCCGGCCCTGTCGTCGACCCCGCCGGCGGCCCGCTCCCCGTCTCGTCCCTCTGCCGGTCCCGCTGCCCGCCCCGCCATGGGCCAGCGGCCGTCCTCGTGGATCGAAACGGTCAGCACGCGCCCGTCGTCGGCGAAGGCGTCCTGCACCCCGTCGCCGTGGTGGGCGTCGACGTCGAGATAGAAGACCCGCTCGAGGCCCCGGTCGAGCAGCCCCAGGATCGCCAGGACCGGGTCGTTCAGATAGCAGAAGCCGCTGGCCCGCCCGGCCCGCCCGTGGTGGGTCCCGCCGGCCGGGTGGTAGACCACGCCGGGATCGCGGAGGCGCTCGGCCGCCAGGATCGAGCCGCCCGAGGCCGTGGCCGGCCGGCTGAAGATCTCGGGGAATACGGGGTTGCCGTTGCAGCCGATGTTGAAGCGCCGCCGGACCTCGGGCCCGGCCCGCTGGCTCCGCTCGGCCTCTTGAAGCGCGGCCACGTAGGCCGGCTCGTGAAACCGCGCCAGCTGGGCCGGCGTCGCCATCGGGCTGTCGAGGTAGACCGCGTCGGGCAGCCAGCCGAGCGCCCGGCAGAGGTCGATGCAGGTCGAGACGCGCGGGATCGCCAGGGGGTGGCGCCGGCCGTAGCTCGACGACCGGTAGATCTCGCTGCCGATGAAGCGGGGGCGTTCGTCGGCCAGATTCGCGCTGTCGGTCTCGGGGGTCATGGCGATCGGCGATGGAACGTGGGCCGCTGGCGAGGTGCGTACCCTGCACCGTCACCCTTCGACAAGCGTGCGAAGCACGCGCGCTGCACGCGGGTGAGGGCGAAATGCTTCAAAAACATACCCTCATCCTGAGCGTGTCGAAGGATGAATTTGATCAAGTTCACCGGCCTTCTTTCGCGGACTGGAGATAGCAGACTTCGCCTCGCTTGTCGCTCCGGGAGGGCCTTGCCATAGTCGCCGCTCCCTGGCCGGCTCGGTTGGAGACACCGCTTGGCGGAGACGCGGCACATCCTAGACGACCCAGTCCCGGAGGCTCCCGAGGCGCCGCCCGAGGTACTGGTGCGCGGCGCCTCCCTGTCCTACGGCGCGGCGCTGCTGTTCGACCACCTGGACCTCGCCCTGCCTGCGGGTGAGATCACCTGCCTGCTGGGGCCCTCGGGCGTCGGCAAGACCAGCCTCCTGCGCCTGGTCGCCGGCCTGGCGGAGGGCGCCCGCGGCACGGTGACCGACCGGGAGGGCCGGCCGCTCGGCCGACGGGTCGCCTACATGGCCCAGCAGGACCTGCTGCTGCCCTGGTGCAGCGTGCTGGCCAACGTCCAGCTGGGGGCCCGGCTGCGCGGCGAAGCGGTTTCCGGCGAGGCCGCGGCGCGCGCCCGGACGCTGCTGGGGCAGGTCGGCCTGGCCGAGGCCGAGCACCTGCGGCCGGGCGCGCTCTCCGGCGGCATGCGCCAGCGCACCGCCCTGGTCCGGACCTTGATGGAGCGGCGCCCCGTGGTGCTGATGGACGAGCCCTTCTCGGCGCTGGACGCCATCACCCGCCTCGAGCTGCAGGGGCTGGCGGCCCGGCTGCTGGCCGGGCGTACGGTTCTCTTGATCACCCACGACCCGCTCGAGGCCCTGCGCCTCGCCCACCGGGTCCACGTCATGGCCGGCCGCCCGGCGCGGCTCGACGAGCCCCTGGTGCCGCCGGGCGCGCCGCCGCGCGACCCCGCCGATCCTGCCCTGATCGCCCTGCAGGCCGAGCTGCTGGCGCGCCTCGGCCGCGCCAAGGCGCCGGCGCTATGAAGGCCTGGCGCGTCGCGATCATCGGGCTCGGCCTGATCGCCGTCTGGCAGGCGGTGGTCTGGCTGACCGGCGCGCCCCACTACATCCTGCCCGATCCGCTGCGCGTGCTTTCGGCAGGGATCGAGCACTGGCCGACCCTGCTGAAGGACGCGCGGATCACCCTGATCGAGATCGTGGCCGGCCTGGCGCTCGGCACCTTGCTGGGCTGCGCCAGCGCCATCGCGATCGCCTGGTTCCGTCCGGTCCGGGCCTGGCTAATGCCGGTCCTCGTGATGAGCCAGGCAATCCCGGTCTTCGCGCTGGCGCCGATCCTGGTGCTCTGGCTCGGCTACGGCATGGCGTCAAAGGTCGCCATGGCGACCTTGATCATCTACTTCCCGGTGACCAGCGCCTTTTTCGACGGCCTCAGGCGCACCGAGCCCGGCTGGCTCGACCTGGCCCAGACCATGGGCGCGTCGCGCTTCAGCGTCCTCGTGCACATTCGCATCCCGGCCGCCCTGCCGGCGCTCATGTCGGGGCTGCGTGTCGCCACTGCGGTGGCGCCGATCGGCGCCGTGGTCGGCGAGTGGGTCGGCAGCGCCGGGGGCCTCGGCCGCCTCATGCTGCACACCTCCGGCCGCATGCAGATCGACCTCATGTTCGCCGCGCTCGCGGTGCTCGCCGTGATCGCGATCACGCTCTACCTCTTGGTCGACCGGGCGGCGCGCTGGGCGACCCCCTGGCAGGCCGACGACGCGGGGGCTGACCGTTAGCGGGCTTTTGGGGTCTTTACCGCGATTGCTCAGCCGCTATGATCCAGCCGATGCTCTGTGGGAGGGCTTCAAGCAGAGAACAGCCGGCATCCGAATAAGGAAGAAATACCGGCGCGTTTCGAGGGGGGGGATGCTTGGCTCACGCCGTCAGCCTTATGGTCGCTCTTGCCATCGTATGGCTGCTGCTGTCCGGCCATTACGATCCGCTGATCGTCGGTCTGGGCGCGGTTTCCTGCGTCCTCGTCACCTGGATCGCGCTGCGCATGGACGTGGTCGATCGCGAAGGCCACCCGATCCACCTCACCTGGCGCGCGCCGTTCTACTGGTCCTGGCTGCTCTGGCAGATCGTCAAGTCCAACTTCACGGTCGCGCGCATCATCGTCTCGCCCTCGCTGCCGATCTCGCCCGAGCTGGTGAAGGTCGACACGAGCCAAAGCGACGACCTGGGGCGCGTGATCTACGCCAACTCGATAACGCTGACGCCCGGTACGGTGTCGATCTACGTCTGGAGCAACAGCATCGAGGTGCACGCGCTGACCCGTGAGACCGCCGACGACCTGAGGACCGGCGAGATGGACCGGCGGGTCTGCGGCATGGTGGGCGAATAGTGTTCACCGCGGCGACCCTCGGCGTGCTCGCCGCCATGGCCATGGCGCTGGCCCGGGCGCTGCTCGGCCCGACGATCTATGACCGGATCCTCGCGGTGAACACCTTCGGCACAAAGACGGTCCTCCTGGTCGCGGTCTTCGGCTACCTGACGGACCGGCCGGAGTTCCTCGACATCTCGCTGCTCTACGCCCTGATCAACTTCGTCGGCACGATCGCGGTCCTGAAGTATTTCGAGTACCGCGACCTCGGCCACGAAGGCAGCGAAGAGCGCAATCCGCCGGCGACGGTGGCCGACGCGGAGAGCGAGCCGTGATCGACCTGGCGCTCGACATCCTGGGCTGGGCCCTGCTCGTTTCCGGCGGGCTGATGGCGGCCATCGCGGGCCTCGGCCTGCTGCGCATGCCGGATCTCTTCACCCGCATGCACGCCGCCGGCATCGGCGACACGCTGGCCGCCGGGCTGATCCTGGTCGGCCTGATGACCCAGTCGGGCTGGAGCCTGAACCTGGTGAAGCTGCTGCTGATCATCTTCTTCATCCTGTTCACCAGCTGCACCTCGACCCACGCGCTGGCCAAGGCCGCGCTGCACGGCCAGGTGCGACCGCTGCTCAAGCCGAAGAAGGACGGCGCGCCATCGAAAACCTGATCGACATCCTTCTGCTGTCTTTCCTGGTGGTCGTCGCCTTCGCCATCGTCCGGGTCCACGACCTCTTCGCCGTGGTCATGCTTTCCGGCATCTACAGCCTGCTCTCGGCCGGCCTCTTCGTCGACCTGGACGCGGTCGACGTCGCCTTCACCGAGGCGGCGGTGGGCGCCGGCATCCTGACGATCCTAATGCTCGCCGTGCTCTCCCTCACCTCCGATAAGGAGCGCAAGCCGGCTAAGCGCAGCCGGCTCCCGCTGGCGCTGGTCGTCGTGACCGGCGCCGCGCTGATCTACGGCACGCTCGACCTGCCGGAACTGGGCGATCCCAACGCCCCCGCGCAGCAGCACGTCGCCCCCCGCTATATCAAGGAATCGGGCCGCGAGGTCGGTGTGCCCAACATCGTTACCTCGGTGCTGGCCAGCTACCGGGGCTACGACACCCTGGGCGAGGTCGCCGTGATCTTCACCGCCGGCGTCAGCGTCATGATCCTGCTCGGCATCGGGCGGCGGCGGCGCGAGCAGACGGATGGCGGCGCGAAGAGCGGGACGGAGGACGGCGCGTGAAGCACCATCTCGTCCTGCGCATCATCGCCAAGCTGCTGATCCCCCCGATCCTGCTGTTCGGCCTCTACGTGCAGTTCCACGGCGACTTCGGCCCGGGCGGCGGGTTCCAGGCCGGCGTGATCTTCGCCGCCGGCATCGTGCTCTACGGCATCATCTTCGGCGTCGAGGCGGCCCGGAGAGTGATCCCGCCCCGCGTCGTCGAGTTCCTGGTCGGCGCCGGGCTGCTGCTCTACGCCGTCGTCGGCATCTTCGGGATCACCGGCGGCAGCACTTACCTGGACTACGACGTGCTCGCCGAGGATCCCGTGCACGGACAGCACCTGGGCATCCTGATCATAGAGTTCGGGGTCGGCGTGACCGTCGCCGCGGTCATGATCACGATCTTCTACGGCTTCGCCGGGCGCCGAAGCGGCCCGTCATGATCGAGCCGGGTCTCTACAACTACTGGATCGTCGTGGTCTTGATGATGACCGGGTTCTACGTCGTGGTCTCGCGCGGCAACCTGGTGAAGAAGATCGTCGGCCTCAGCATATTCCAAACCTCGGTCTTCATTTTCTACATCTCCCTCGGCAAGGTGGCCGGCGGCACGGCGCCGATCCTGAACGACCAGTACGAGACCTACTCCAATCCCCTGCCCCACGTGCTGATCCTGACCGCGATCGTGGTCGGCGTCGCGACCGCGGCGCTGGCGCTCGCCCTGATCGTACGGATCCGCGAGGCCTACGGCACGATCGAGGAGGACGAGATCCTCGAACAGGACGCCGAGCCGTGATCCCTGCCGTCATCGCGAGCAACCTGCCGGCGCTGCAGATCGTCATCCCCCTGATCGGCGCGCCGCTCTGCCTGCTGCTGGGCAACCGGCATGTTTGCTGGCTACTGGCCATGGTCATCAGCTGGGCCATCTTCGCCACCGCCGTGGCCCTGCTCGACCAGGTGATGAGCGGCGGCGTGATCAGCTATCACCTCGGCGGCTGGGAGCCGCCCTGGGGCATCGAGTATCGGATCGACGAAGCCAACGCCTTCATGCTGCTGATCATCGCGGCGATCAACCTGGTGATCCTGCCCTTCGCGCGGCGGAGCGTCGAAGCCGAAATCGAGCCCGAGCGAGGCCATCTCTTCTACGCCCTCTATCTGCTCTGCCAGACCGGGCTGATGGGCATCGCGATCACCGGCGACGCCTTCAACGCCTTCGTCTTCCTGGAGATCTCCTCGCTCTCGACCTACGCCCTGATCGCCCTTGGCCGCGACCGCCGGGCGCTGAGGGCCGCCTTCCAGTACCTGATCATGGGCACGATCGGCGCCACCTTCTACCTGATCGGCGTCGGCCTGCTCTACGCCATGACCGGCACGCTCAACATGGCCGATCTGGCCCAGCGCGTGCCCGGCGTCGCCGAGACGCGCACCGTCGAGATGGCCCTGGTCTTCCTGACCATCGGCATCGGGCTGAAGGCGGCGATCTTCCCGCTGCATCTCTGGCTGCCCAACGCCTACTGCTACGCGCCCTCCGTGGTGACCGCCTTCCTGGCGGCGACCGCCACCAAGGTCTCGGTCTACCTGCTGCTCCGTGTGTTCTTCACCATCTTCGGCTTCGACTTCGCGCTCGGCCAGGTGCCTCTGATCCCGCTCTTGAGCCCCTTCGCCCTGGCGGCGATCCTGATCGCCTCCACGGTCGCGATCTTCCAGACCGACGCCAAGCGCCTGCTCGCCTACTCCAGCGTCGCGCAGATCGGCTACATGGTGCTTGGGATCGCCCTGGTCAGCGCGACCGGCATCAGCGCCACCATCGTTCACCTGTTCAACCACGCGCTGATCAAGGGCGCTCTCTTCCTGGCGCTCGGCGCGGTCTTCCTGCGGCTCGGCTCGGTCAAGCTGGAGGACATGGCCGGGCTGGCCACCCGCATGCCCTGGACCATGGCGGCCATCGTGGCCGGCGGCATGAGCCTGATCGGCGTGCCGCTGACCACGGGCTTCGTCAGCAAGTGGGTGCTGGTCCAGGCGACGCTGGAGGACGGTCACTGGTACTTCGCGGTCCTGGTCCTGTTCGCCTCGCTGCTGGCCCTGATCTACGTCTGGCGGATCGCCGAGGCGGCCTACTTCCAGCCGCGACCCGACGGCGCCGCCGAAGTCAGCGAGGCGCCGCTCTCTATGCTGATCCCGACCTGGATCCTTGTTGCCGCCAACGTCTACTTCGGCCTCGACACCGAGCTCACCCTCGGAGTCGCCAGAAGCGCCGCCACGGCCTTGCTTGCAGGTCCGTCATGAGCCTGGAAACGGCGATCGCGCTTTCCATGCTGGTGCCTTTCGCGGCCAGCATCGGTATCGCCGTGGCCGGCAAGCACCCGAACCTGCGCGAGACCGTGACCCTGGTCTCTGCCGGCGCGCTGTTTCTCATCGTCTTGCAGATCATACCGGCGGTCGTGGCGGGCGAGCGCCCGGTGCTGAAACTGTTCGAGATCTTCCCAGGCTTGCCGATTGCTTTCGAGGTCGAACCGCTCGGCATGATCTTCGCCGCCGTGGCCTCATTTCTATGGATCGTAAATTCGATCTACTCGATCGGCTACATGCGCGGCCACAACGAGGAACATCAGACCCGGTTCTACATTTGCTTCGCGATCGCCATAAGCAGCACGATCGGCGTCGCCTTCGCCGGCAACATGCTGACCCTTTTCATCTTCTACGAGGTGCTGACGCTCTCGACCTATCCGCTCGTCACCCACAAGGGCGACAACAAATCGGCCATGGCCGGGCGCACCTACCTCGGCATCCTGCTCAGCACCTCGATCGGCCTCCAGCTGCTGGCCATCATCTGGACCTGGGTGGCGACCGGCACGCTCGACTTTACGTCCGGCGGAATCCTGGCCGGGAAGGTCGAGGGGCCGGCGGTCGGCCTGCTGCTGTTCCTCTACATCTACGGAATCGGCAAGGCGGCGCTGATGCCGGTGCACCGATGGCTACCGGCGGCCATGGTGGCGCCGACCCCGGTGAGCGCTCTCTTGCATGCCGTGGCCGTGGTCAAGGCCGGCGTCTTTTCGGTCATCAAGGTGATCGTCTATATCTTCGGCCTCGACCACCTGAACGCCTCGGAGAACACGAGCTGGCTGCTCTACGCAGCGGCCGCCACCATTCTGATCGCCTCCATCATCGCGTTGCGCCAGGACAACCTGAAGCGCCGTCTCGCCTATTCGACGGTGAGCCAACTCTCCTACATCGTGCTCGGCGCCATACTGGCGACGAGTTGGGGCATCGTCGGCAGCGGCCTGCATCTCGTGATGCACGCCTTCGGCAAGATCACCCTGTTCTTCTGCGCCGGCGCCATCATGGTGGCCAGTCACAAGACCGAGATCAGCCAAATGCGGGGCATCGGCCGCACCATGCCGCTGACCACTTTCGCCTTCCTGATCGGCAGCCTCAGTATTATCGGCCTGCCGCCCTTCGGCGGCATGTGGGGCAAGTGGTATCTGATGCTGGGATCATTCGATGCAGGTCACTTGGCAATGGTCGTGGTGCTGATTCTAAGCACCATTCTGAACATCATGTACCTGCTGCCCATCGCCTTCCACGGCTTCTTCAGCAAGCCTCCCGACGCGGAAGACGGGCAACAGGCCGAAGAGGGCATTCGCGAAGCACCGATTCCATGCCTCATCGCGATTTCGGTGACATCGCTTGGATGCCTCGCGCTCTTCTTCTTCTCGGAGCCGGCATACGAGCTGCTGCTCCAGATCGTAACGCCCTGAGGTGGCCGACATGGACGATAAAGAGAAAAAGTACATCTTCGACAACCCGCGCAACGTCAAGGCCTTGATCTACGCGCTATACGCTGTGTGCGCCCTGCTGGTGGTTCTCGACTTTTTCGTCAAGAGGTACGTCGATCATCCCTGGGAGGCCTTGTTCGGCTTCTACGGCATCTATGGCTTCGTGTGTTGCACCTTCCTGGTCTTGGCGGCCACGGTGATGCGGAAGGTGGTGCAGCGCAAAGAAGACTACTACGATGACTAGCGTCGCGCCCTTTCTCATCCTGTTTGTCGGCGGCGCGCTGGCGGCGGTGACGAGCGGCCGCCTGCGTCAGGCGGTGCTGCTGAGTACCCCAGTGATTGGCGCGATCAATCTCTACAACCTTCCCCTCGGCACATCCGGCGCGATTGAGCTGTTCGACTACACGCTGGTCCTGGTGCGGGTCGACAAGCTCAGTCTGGTTTTCGGCTACGTGTTTCATCTGGCGGCGTTGCTTGCCGCCATCTACGCCCTTCATGTGCGCGACAGGGTCCAGCACGTCGGCGGCACGCTATACGCCGGCAGCTCGATCGGCGCCCTGTTCGCCGGCGACCTCATCACACTGTTCATTTTCTGGGAACTGACCGCCATAACGTCGGTCTTCCTGATCCTGGCGCGGCGCACGGAGCGGGCCCAGGCGACCGCTATCCGCTATCTGGCCATTCAAGTCCTGTCTGGATTGTTCCTGGTCGCCGGCGTCCTGGTCTGGGCCTCCCACACCGGCAGCATCGCCTTCGACTACATCGGCCTCGATGCGCCGGGCGGGTGGCTCATTCTCATCGCTTTCGGGATGAAGAGCGCCTTCCCCTTGCTGCACAACTGGCTGACCGACGCCTATCCGGAGGCCACGCCGACCGGCACGATTTTCCTCAGCGCTTTCACGACCAAGCTGGCGGTCTACACGCTGGCGCGCGGGTACGCCGGGACGGAAATCCTTGTCTACATCGGCGCCACCATGACGATGTTCCCGATCTTCTACGCGGTCATCGAGAACGATCTGCGGCGCGTGCTGTCCTACAGCCTGATCAACCAGGTCGGTTTCATGGTGACCGGCGTCGGGATCGGCACCGAGATGGCGATCAACGGCGCCGCCGCCCATGCCTTCGTGCACATCGTCTATAAGGCACTGCTCTTCATGTCCATGGGCGCGGTCTTGGACCGGGTCGGCACTGTCGACGGCTCGAGGCTGGGAGGGCTGTACAAGTGCATGCCGTTCACGACGGTGTTCTGTATTATCGGAGCGGCCTCGATATCCGCCTTTCCACTTTTCTCCGGCTTTGTGGCCAAGTCCATGGTGCTGACCGCCGCGCTGCAGGAAGGCTATCCAATCGTTTGGCTATTCTTGCTCTTCGCCTCCGCGGGCGTGTTCCATCACTCCGGCATCAAGATTCCCTATTTCGCCTTCTTCGCCCATGATTCCGGGATCCGCGTCAAGGAAGCGCGACCCAACATGCTGGTGGCGATGTTCCTGGCCTCCTTTATCTGCATTTTTGTCGGCGTTTATCCCGACCCGCTCTACAGCATCCTGCCCTATCCCGTGGAGTATCAACCCTACACGGCCGCCCATGTGCTGGTGCAGTGTCAGCTGCTTTTCTTCTCGGCCCTTGCTTTCGTCTTCCTGCAGTTGACCAAACTCTATCCACCGGAGTTGCCCGGCATAAACATCGATTCGGAGTGGATTTACCGCTGGCTCCTGCCCCGAGCCGCGCGCTCCCTGCTCGATCAGGCGCACATCCTCGGCGTCAGGCTGGAGCGCGGCCTGCGCCACGGCCTCGACCTCTGGATCCAGCGGGTCTTCCACCTGCACGGCCCCCATTCCGTGCTTGCGCGCACTTGGCAGACCGGTAGTACGGTGATGATGGTCGCGGCGCTATTTGCCGTCGTCTTGTTGTTCAGCTACCTGTAAAATCGTGTCGTTCGGGAAGCGGCGCCAGCAGGGCGCTCAGGAGAACGAGGGCAGGTGGCGATAATGAGAATGCTCTGGGCGTTCATCACCTTTGGACTTGTTGCGGCCGGTCCGGCCTCGGCGGCCTCGGTCCACGTCACCATGCGGACGGTCGACCAGGTTGGCGTCGGCGCCGTCATCGGCACGATCGAGTTCCACGACTCGCCCAAGGGCCTCAAGATCATCCCCAACCTGCGCGGCCTGACGCCCGGTCAGCACGGCACCCACGTGCACGAGAACCCCGACTGCGGGCCGGCGCGGCGGGACGACGGCACCCTGGTGCCGGGCCTCGCGGCGGGCGGCCACTACGACCCGGAGGGCACGGGCCGCCACGCCGGCCCCCAGGGCGACGGCCATCTCGGCGACCTGCCGGTGCTCTACGTCGGCCAGGACGGCCGGGCGACCCGGGTCAGCTGGGCGCCGCGCCTCACGCTGGCCGACCTGACCGGCCGCTCGATCGTGATCCACGCCGGCGGCGACAACTACGCCGACGAGCCGGAAAAGCTGGGCGGCGGCGGCGCCCGCGTGGCCTGCGGGGTGGTCATACGGTAGCAGGATCGGGGGTGCCGCGAGCGCGCGTTGAGGGGCCGGCCCCGGCCCTTGAACCAGAAACCAATCCCTCTATGATCACGACTCAACGGGACGGCCCAGCAAGGGCCGCCGAAAAACCAGTTATGGTGAACAGGAGGTTTCAGCCAATGCGTCTACTTCGCATCACGGCGGTGTCGACCGTCGCGCTCTCGGGCCTTTCCCTGGCCGCGCTGCCGGCCTCGGCCAAGGTCGAGGGCGACACCATTGTACTCGGCTCGGCCATTTCCTTGACCGGCAAGTACTCGACCAACGGGATTCATGCCCAGAACGGCTACGACCTGGCGGTCCAGCGCATCAACGAGATGGGCGGCGTCAAGGTCGGCGGCAAGTCCTACAAGCTGAAGGTGGTCTACTACGACGACGAGTCGACCCCGGCGCGCGGGGCCCAGCTCGCCGAGCGCCTGATCAAGCAGGACGGCGTCCAGTTCATGCTCGGCCCGTACTCCTCGGGTCTGACCAAGGCGATCGCGCCGGTCACCGAGAAGTACAAGATCCCGATGGTCGAGGCCGAGGGCGCCTCTCGCTCGCTCTTCACCCAGGGCTACAAGTACCTCTTCGCCGTGCTCTCAACCTCGGAGCAGTACCTCGCCAGCTCGATCGACCTGGCGGCCGAGATCGCCAAGAAGAACGGCAAGGATCCGTCCGACGTGCGGATCGCCATGGCCTTCGAGAACGACCCCTTCTCGCTCGACGTGCGCGCCGGGGTGGTCGACGACGCCAAGAAATACGGCATGCAGATCGTGATCGACGACAAGCTGCCGCGCGACCTTTCCGACATGTCGGCGACGCTGACCAAGGTCAAGGCGCTGAAGCCCGACCTTCTGGTGGTCTCCGGCCACTCGAAGGGGGCCGCCACGGCCGCGCGCCAGATCAAGGAGATGAAGATCGACGTGCCGATGATCGCCATGACCCACTGCGAGGCGGCCAAGATCATCGAGCAGTTCGGCTCGGCGACCAACGACTTCCTCTGCCCGACCCAATGGGCCGAGACCCTGACCTACGAGGACGGCTACTTCGGCACGGCCGCCGAGTACGACGCGCTCTTCAAGAAGACCTTCGACGGCTACAAGAACGTGCCCTACCAGGCCGCCCAGGCCTCGGCCGCGGTCCTGGTCTGGAAGGACGCCTTCGAGCGGGCCAACACCTTCGACGTCGGCAAGGTGCGCGACGCCCTCTCGGCGACGAACATGAAGACCTTCTATGGCGGCATCAAGTTCTCGGAGGCGGGCAACAACATCGCCAAGCCGATGGTGCTGCGTCAGATCCAGGACGGTCAGTACAATGTGGTGGCGCCCTCCAAGTGGGCCTCCCACCCGGTCAACCACCCGCGCAAGGCCCAGTAGTCGACAGGGCCGGCGTCAGGGTGTGACATGACCAGGGGCCGCACCGCCTCCGCCGTCCGCGGCGGAAGGGGTGCGGCCTCGGTCTTTTTCATGGTCTCGTAAGGAGCTGCGCGGGCAACCGCGCGCCATTGCAGCAATGCTCGACAACATCAACCTGCTCGGCCTCGCGCCGGCGCTCAACGTGCAGCTTCTGCTCGATGGGCTGTTCATCGGCGCGATCTTCGCGCTCGCCGCCTACGGCCTCGCCCTGGTCTGGGGCGTCATGAACGTCAAGAACCTGGCCCAGGGCGACTTCGTCATCATGGGCGGCTACATCGCCGTTTCCATGGCGAACGCGGGGATCCATCCGATTCTGGCCCTGCCCGTCGCGATCGTGGTGATGTTCGTCTTCGGCTGGATCGTCTACCGCCTGGTGATCGCCCGGGTGATCGGCCGCGACCTCTTCACCTCGCTGCTCGCCACCTTCGGGCTCGCGATCGTGGTCCAGCAGGTGCTCAACCGCGTGTTCGGGCCGGAAGTGAAATCGGCGGAATCCGGCTTCGCGATCCATTCCATGCTGGACGGCCTCGTCACCGTGGCCAACATCAAGCTGATCTCCTTTATACTGGCGGCGCTGCTGGCGACCGCGCTCGTGCTCTTCATGAAGAACAGCCGCATGGGCCAGGCGATCCGCGCCACGGCGCAGGATGCCCGGGCCGCCAAGGTCATGGGCATCAACACGGACCGGGTCTACGCCTTCACCTATTCGCTGAACGCCGCGATCTGCGGCGCGGCCGGCGTGCTGATCTCGATGATCTGGGTGATCCAGCCCTACTTCGGCATCACCCACTCGATCCGCGCCTTCGTCATCGTGGTGGCGGCCGGTCTCGGCAACCTGCCGGGCGTCATCATCGCCGGCCTCGGCCTCGGCGTGGCCGAGCAGTACAGCGGCTTCGTGCTGGGGGCCGAGTTCCAGCAGGCGACCGTGGTCGGCCTCTTGATCGGCGTCCTCATGTGGCGGCAGGTGCAGCAGGGCCGCCAGCGGCAGGTGGTTCAATGAACGCCTTCGCGTCCCGGGAAGCGCTGCTGCAAGGCGCCGTGCTGGTCTTCGGGCTGGTCGCGCCCTTCGTGTTCCCCAACTACACCTTCCAGATCTCGGTCCTCTGGGTGATGGTGCTCTTCGCGCTGACCTGGGACACCATGGGCGGCCAGATGGGCTACAACTCGCTCGGCAACATCTTCTTCTTCGGCGCCGGGATGTACGTCTGCGCCGTGGTCCAGATCGGGCTGTTCTACGACGTCGGCGAGTACACCTCGGCCTTCGGCGCCGTGAAGGTGGACTTCACGCCGGCGCAGTACTTCACGGGGCTCGCCGTCGGCCTGGTCGCGGCGGCCGTCTTCTCGGCGCTCTTCGCCGTCGTGTTCGGCCGCATCGTCTTCGGCCTGCGCGGGCCCTATTTCGCGATCGGCACGCTCGGCGTCGCCATCGCGGCGGGCGAGCTGGTCGGCGCCTGGATCTGGCTCGGCGGCGGCGGCGGCATCTCCATGCCGACCTATCCCGGCGGCCCGGACGAGCGAGCCTGGCTGTTCTACTACCTCTGCCTGTTCAGCGCGCTGGCGACCTTCCTCTTCCTGCGCTGGCTCTACTCGACGCGCTTCGGCCTCGCGATCAACGCGATCCGCGACGACGAGGAGAAGGCCGAGGCCATGGGCATCCACACGAACCGCTACAAGACCGTGGCCTGGTCGATCTCGGCCTTCTTCCTCGGCATCTCGGGCGGCATCTTCGGCAACATGACCGGCTTCATCGAGCCGCTGGAGGTCGCCTTCCCCACGGTCACCTTCGGCATCTTCATGGTGCTCATGGCGCTGCTCGGCGGCAAGGGCACGCTCTGGGGCCCGGTCCTGGGCGCCACCCTGTTCCACGTCATCAAGGAGGTTACCTGGACCCACCTGCTCGGCTGGCAATGGGTCGCGCTCGGCCTCCTGATCATCATCAACGTCGTCTACTTCCAGCAGGGGATTCTGGGCTGGGCCCAGGAAAAGTGGCCGGAGTTCTTCGGCATCAAGGTCGAGGAGGCGGACCTCACCGAGGGCGAGCCGCGGCGGGAGGCGGCGGAATGAGCGCGATGATCGAGGTTAGCGGCGTCTCCAAGGCCTTCGGCGGCGTCCAGGCCAACAAGGACATCTCGATGAGCGTCGAGGAGGGCCGGATCACCGGCCTGATCGGCCCCAACGGCTCGGGCAAGACCACGCTGTTCAACTCGATCGTCGGCTACCACCCGATCGACGGCGGCTCGATCCAATTCGAGGGCCGGGAGATCTCCAAGCTGCGCGTGCCGCAGATCGCCCGCCTGGGCATGCTGCGCACGTTCCAGCAGACACGCATCTATTCCGCGATGAACTGCGTCGACAACATGCTGATCTCCGTGCCGCACCGCAATGCCGGCTGGGGCGACATGTTCGGCAAGTACCCCGCGGAGCTGACCGAAAAGGCCGAGAGGCTCCTGGAGTTCGTCGGGCTTTACCAGAAGCGCCGGCTGATCTCGGGCGACCTCTCCTTCGGCCAGCAGAAGCTGCTCGAGTTCGCCATGGCGCTGATGAACGAGCCCAAGGTGCTGCTCTTAGACGAGCCGACGGCGGGCATCAACCCGACCCTGATCAACGGCCTGATCGACCGCCTGCGCCGGGCCAACGAGGAGTTCGGCATCACCCTCTTCGTCATCGAGCACAACATGCGGGTCATCATGAACCTGGCCGAGAGCATCTACTGTCTCGCCCACGGCGAGATGCTGGCCGAAGGCACGCCGGACGAGATCCAGAAAGACCAGCGGGTCATCGACGCCTACCTGGGAGCGCACTGATGGCCGAGGGCGGCGACACCACTCCTTCCGCGCCCGGGCAATCGCGCGGCTATCACCAGGGCTCGGTCGACACGGTCATCTCGGTCGAGGACGTCAACCGGCAGGCGGCGGCGATCGCCGAGGCCGGCGTGCCCGAGGGCAAGATCGCCGAGCTGGTCAAAGGCGAGCCTTACGTCGAGATCAAGGACCTGCGCGCCGGCTACGGCAAAATGGAGATCCTTCACGACTTCAACCTGCAGGTCGGGCGGGGCCAGTCGCTCTGCCTGATCGGCCCCAACGGCGCCGGCAAGTCGACCATCCTGCACTCGATCTTCGGCTTCACCCGGATCTTCTCGGGGCAGATTTTGGTCGGCGAGAGCGAGCCCCGCCGCGACGTGACCGCGCTCTCCTCGAACCAGAAGCTGAAGGAAGCCGGCATCGCCTACATCCTGCAGGACAAGTCGGTCTTCCCGGGCATGACCGTGGAGGAGAACCTCTGGATGGGCGGCTACCTGAAGGACAAGCCGGCCGAGGCCAGGGAGGCGGCCGAAAGGGTCTTCGAGAAGTACCCGAGGCTTGCGGCGCGGCGGCGCCATGCGGCGCGGGTGCTCTCCGGCGGCGAGCGGCGCCTGCTCGAAATATCACGTGCTCTCGTGATGAATCCGGAGGTCCTGCTGGTCGACGAGCCCTCGATCGGCCTGGAGCCCCGCTTCATCGACATGGTCTTCGAGATCCTCGACGACCTGCAGAACACCGAGGGCAAGACCATCATCATGGTCGAGCAGAACGCAAAGAAAGGCCTGGAGTTCGCCAATATCGGCTACGTCCTGGTCTCGGGCCAGCTGGCCATGGCCGGCAGCGGCGATGAGCTGCTCGCCGATCCCCAGGTCGGCCGGCTCTTCCTCGGCGGATAGGACAAAGGAGCGGAGGCGATGGCGGGAAAGTCCGACCTAGAGCCGGTCGGCCCGGTCGAGGTCGACGACAGCGACGTGGGCGCCGGCGCGGGCGTCGGCACCTGGGTCGCGGGCATTTTCTCGGCGGTGCTGATCCTGCTGGCGGTCTACGGCCTGGGCTGAGCCGGTGCACCGGCCGCCGCGGAGACCGTCAGGCCGGCGTCCCTGAGCGGCGCCGGGGGGCCGCCCCTGGGATCGGCGCCGGCCAAGGAGGCGAAGAGTGTGAGCGCCAGGCCAACCGCGGCGAGCGAGGCTCCGAGACACTTGACCTGGCGATCGTTCATGGCCCTCGTCCTTCGTCTTACGGCACCTTTATCGCACGAAGCGCTCAGCGCCGGGCGGGGCAAGTTTGTGCCCTTCGATTCGACGAAAATTTTCGACAAATGCGGCGCTTGGCCGTTCCGGCCGAAACCGGAGGCTGAAGCGTTTGCCCTGGGCCGAAGACTGTATAAACTACCCACCAATGGGAGGGCAGGCCGGCCTGCGGTCGAGTGCTGCCGCTGCAAGTCGACAACGATCACCAGGGATGAGGCTCATGCAAAAGTCGCTGCATATCGATCCGGGTAAATGTACAGGCTGCCTTCAGTGCGAGATCGCCTGTTCCCTCGATAACGAGGGCTCCTTCAATCCGTCCAAGTCGCGGATCAAGGTCTTCAACTTCGAGGGCGAAGGGCGCTTCGTCCCCTATACCTGCACCCAATGCGCCGAGGCCTGGTGCATGGAGGCCTGCCCGACCGATGCGATCAGCGTCGATGCGGCGACCGGCGCCAAGGTGGTCTCGGATTCGCTCTGCGTCGGCTGCAAGGTCTGCACGATCGCCTGCCCCTTCGGCACGATCAACTACAACCACTCGACCGGCAAGGTCGTGAAGTGCGATCTCTGCGAGGGCGAGCCTGAGTGCGCCAAGGCCTGCCCGACCGACGCGATCACCTATATCGACGCCGACTGGACCGGTCTGGACAAGATGCGCACCTGGGCCGCGAAGACCGACAGCGGCAACCGCGCCGAAGCCTAGAGGGAGGGATACATCATGGCATGGGCCAAGAAGCTTCTGCGGGTGAACCTCACCAAGGGCACCTGCACGTCCGAGCCGCTCAACATGGAGTGGGCGCATAAGTACCTGGGCCAGCGCGGCCTGGCGACCAAGTATCTGGTCGAGGAGGTCGATCCCAAGGTCGATCCGCTGGCTCCCGAGAACAAGATGATCATGACGACAGGCCCGCTGACCGGCACCTGCGCGTCGACCGCGGGGCGCTACTCCGTGGTCACCAAGGGCGCCCTGACCGGCGCGATCGCCTGCTCCAACTCCGGCGGCTTCTTCGGCAACGAGATGAAGAACGCCGGCTGGGACATGATCATCTTCGAGGGCCGGGCCGCCAATCCGGTCTACCTCCTGCTGCAGGACGACGACGCCGAGCTCATCGATGCCAGCGACATGTGGGGCACGACGGTCTGGGACACCGAGGAGCACATCAAAAAGAAGCACGGCGATCCCATGATCCGGGTCGCCTCGATCGGCGTCTCCGGCGAGAAGGGCGTGAAGTTCGCCTGCGTGGTGAACGACATGCACCGGGCCGCCGGCCGTTCCGGCGTCGGCACGGTGATGGGCTCGAAGAACCTCAAGGCGGTCGCGATCCGCGGCACCAAAGGCGTCACCGTCGAGGACCCCAAGACCTTCCTCGACGCCACCAACAAGGGCAAGGCCGTCCTTGCCGAGAATGCGGTCACCGGCCAGGGCCTGCCGACCTACGGCACCCAGGTGCTGATGAACGTGATCAACGAGGTTGGCGCCCTGCCGACCCGCAACCACCGGGACGTCCAGTTCGAGGGCGCCAACAACATCTCGGCCGAGAAGATGGCCGAGAAGCGGGCCAGCGACGGCAAGGCCAACCTGATCCGCAACGCCGCCTGCTTCGGCTGCACCATCGCCTGCGGCCGGGTCTCGCAGATCGAGCGGACCCACTACACCGTAGTCGACCGGCCGCAGTACCAGATGGCCTCGGGCGGGCTCGAGTACGAGGCGGCCTGGGCCCTGGGCGCGGCGACCGGCGTCGAGGATCTCGACGCGCTGACCTTCGCCAACTTCATCTGCAACGAGCAAGGCATGGACCCCATCTCCTTCGGCGCCACGGTCGGCGCAGCGATGGAGCTCTACGAGATGGGCGTGATCAGCAAGGACCAGACCGGCGGCATCGACCTCAAGTTCGGCAACGAGCGCGCGCTCACCGAGATCGCCGAGCTGACCGGCCGCGGTGAGGGCTTCGGCGCCGAGATCGGCCTGGGCTCCAAGCTGCTGTGCGAGAAGTACGGCCACCCCGAGCTCTCCATGTCGGTCAAGGGCCAGGAGTTCCCGGCCTACGACTCCCGGGGCATCCAGGGCATGGGCCTGACCTACGCGACCTCCAACCGCGGCGCCTGCCACCTGCGCAGCTACACCGTGTCGTCGGAGATCCTGGGCATCCCCGAGAAGACCGATCCCTTGGAGACCGACGGCAAGGCCGGCCTGGTGAAGGCCTTCCAGGACGCCACGGCGGCGGTCGATTCCGCGGGCATCTGCGTCTTCACCACCTTCGCCTGGACCCTGGACGACATCGCGCCCCAGATCGATGCGGCCTGCGAGGGCAACTGGACTACCGACAGCCTGCTGGAAGTGGGCGAGCGGATCTGGAACCTGGAGCGCCAATTCAACCTGGCGGCCGGCTTCACCGGCAAGGACGACAACCTGCCGGCGCGCCTGGTCAAGGACGCGGCCAAGACCGGCCCCGCCGAGGGCAAGGTCAACGGCCTGGCCAAGATGCTGCCCGAGTACTACCAGGTCCGCGGCTGGACCACCGAGGGCGTGCCCTCCAACGAGACCTTGGAGCGGCTGAGCCTGTAAGTAGCGAGCGCCAACAAAGCCCCCTCACCCGGACGTGCGCCGTGTGAGGGGGTTTTGTCTTTGCCGAAACCAACCTGAGCCGCTGCGGCCAAAGGCGACCAAGGTGAAAATGCGGCCGCTGGCGACCCGGGCTTTAGCCGTCATCGACACAGCCGACCGAAACCAGGCGCTCTGACGCCCCGTCGCCCCTTTCACCAACCCTGTGACAACAGGCAGCTACGCCGCCGTGAGCAGTTCGCGGCAGAGGCGCTCCACCTCGGCTCGGTCGAAGTCACGGCAGGTGACCGCGAACATGGGGCGGTTCTCCGGCGTGTCGCAGGCCGCCGCCAGGCGCGCCGCGTCGCAGCCGCTCAGGCCGTCGCCGGCCAGGCTGATCTCTAAGCCAACCTCACGAAGGAAGGCGTCATAGGCCTCGGGCAGAGCCGCGGCCAGGGCGGCATCGCGGCGCCCCCGAGGCTCGAGACCGAAGGCTTCGGCCACCAGCGCATGACGCTCCGGCGTTGCCGCCACATTGCCGCCCAAGGCCACGCGCAACGATAGACCGACCGCGCGTCCGTGATGCACGTGACCCACTGTGCCCAAGGCATGACCCAGACCATGCGCCACCGCACATCCAGTGACCGCGATTGCCGCACCGGCAAGGCAGGCCGCGATCTGCACCTGGCCGCGTGCTTCGAGATCGCTACCGTCCGCCACCGCCCGCGGCAGCCAGCGCCGGATCAGGCCGATGGCCCGCATCGCCGGAGCATCGTTCAGGGTATGCGCCTTGCAGTTGGTCATCGACTCGATGGCATGGACCAGAGCGTCGACGCCGGTCGCCGCCGTCAAAGAGGCCGGCAGGCTGGTCGTGATCTCCGGATCGAGCAGCGCCAGCTTCGGAAAGAGCTCAGGTCCCGAGGCCCAGACCTTTGTGCCGTCGGCGAGCGAGAAGACCGAGACCGCGGTCATTTCCGACCCTGTACCCGAGGTGGTGGGGACTGCAATGACCGGCAGGCCATTGCCGGGGAATGGCTTGATTTCCAGGGCATAGTCGGCCGAGCCCTCCACCACGCCGACAAGAGCGGCAGCCAGCTTACCGACGTCCATGGCCGAACCGCCGCCAAGCGCCACGATGGCATTGGCACCGCAATCTCGCGCCATCTCGGCACAGGCATCGACGTGCCTCTCGCGCGGATCGCTGGCAAGATCGCTGAAGAGCGCCGTCGCATGTCCGGCCTCCTCCAAGCCCTCAATCACGCGTCCCGCCAAGCCGGAGCCGACGGCAAAGGGATCGGCGACCAGCAGCAAGCGCTGCTTGGGGCCGAGCCGCTCTGCGGCTAGCCTGCCAAGGTCATTCAGACGACCCTGACCGAAGGCGACGGGAACGGCTGCGGGCAGATCATAGGACTGCATGACACAAAGGACTCAACTCTTGTTGCGTGGTAAAAATGTAATGTTATAACGTTCTTTATTCTGACACAAAGCACAGCGACGTCCGAGAGCTGGGCTTGGCTAAAGGAGAGGAATTGAGGTGAAGGTAGGTTGGTCGGAAACCGGCCCAGCGGTTCTTTGCTCGGCAACCTTCGCTGGCGGCATCTGCCCGATCAAGCTGCGGCGGGAGCGGCTGTGCGGGAGCTGGTCGAATGGCCTCGCGATGCAGCAACGCATGACCAGACGAGGCATACACAAGCCGGGCATCCACAAACCTGGCATCCGCGAGCCGGATGTCGACGATCCGACCGAGTTCTAGCCCATTGCGCCCAGCCCGACCCCTCTTTGAGCCAGGAGACCCAGGCGTCCATGCCAGTGAGACTTCCGATGTCAGCGAGACTTCCCGTCACCGTCCTGTCCGGCTTTCTCGGCGCAGGCAAGACCACTCTCCTCAACAACGTGCTCAACAACCGCGAGGGTAAGCGCGTCGCGGTCATCATCAACGACATGAGCGAAGTGAACATCGACGCCGATCTCATCCGCGACGGTGGCGCCAATCTAAGCCGCACCGAGGAAACACTCGTCGAGATGACCAATGGCTGCATTTGCTGCACCTTGCGCGACGACCTTCTCAAGGAGGTTCGGCGCCTGGCGCAGGACGGCCGTTTCGACTACCTCCTGATCGAATCCACCGGCATTTCCGAGCCCCTGCCCGTGGCGGCAACCTTCAACTTTCGGACGGAAGACGGCGAGAGCCTCGAGGATGTCTCGCGCCTCGATACGATGGTAACCGTCGTCGACGCCGCGAACCTCCTGCGCGACTACGCCTCTACCGATTTTCTCAAGGACCGGGGCGAGTCGCTGGGCGAGGAAGACAACCGCACGCTGGTCAACCTGCTGGTCGATCAGATCGAGTTTGCCGACCTTGTCATCTTGAACAAGATCGATGCCGCGACGCCCGATCAGCTCGATGCCGCGCGCAAGATCATCCGATCGCTCAATCCCGACGCGGAGCTGATAGAGACCAGCATGTCGCGCGTGCCCCTGGGCAAGGTCCTGAACACCGGCCTGTTCGATCATGACAAGGCTCAGGAGCATCCTCTCTGGTTCAAGGAGCTCTATGGCTTCGCCGAACACAAGCCGGAGACGGAAGAGTATGGCGTGCGCAGCTTCGTGTATCGGGCCCGCTGCCCTTTTCATCCCGAGAAGTTCCACGCCTTTATCAACTCCTCTTGGCCGGGAGTCATCCGCGCCAAGGGGCACTTCTGGCTGGCCACCCGCCCAGACTGGGTCGGCGATTTGAGCCAGGCTGGCGCGCTTGTGCGCCACGAGGCCATGGGGTTCTGGTGGGCGAGCATTCCAAAGGAACGTTGGCCCGATCACCCGGAGTGGCGTCAGCACGTCGCCAGATCCTGGGACCCCGTCTACGGAGACCGCCGCCAGGAAATCGTCTTCATCGGCACCGACATGGACGAGGCCGCGATAAGACGCCGGCTCGATGCCTGCCTCGTCGGCGATGCCGACGCCATGACCATGGACGCGGTCGCCTGGAAGAATCTCAAGGATCCCTTCCCGGTCTGGAAGCGTGCCGAACGTTAGTGATCGCACCGCTTGAGCCTCCAGGGTCGAGCGTACGACAAAGCCCCTCTCCTCCCGGACCCGGGGGCGAGGGCTGCGGAGACTCGGCACGGCGTTCAGCCGGAACGCCTACCCAGATTGTGCAGAATCAGTTGGCCGCTTATGAGCGCTCTTCGTTCTCATCGCGGCGCACGAGAGCGGCTTCGAAGCTCTCGTAGCCAGGCAGGAAGAGAAGGATCGGCAGCAAGAGCCAGAACAACCACTGGTCTTCCGACCACCCCAGATCGAGTTGGCGCTCAACGAGGAAAAGAAGCGAGACCATCGTAAGGGCGGCCACCAGTGTTTGAAGGAAACCCAGCTCGCCGGTCCGTGACCCTCCGTGCCTCTTCAGGAGAGGTCCCATCGCTTTCAGCATCCAGGTCATGGCATAGAACATCGAAACGATGGTGACGCAGGAAAGCACCCATTGGGAGATCGAGTCCGTCTCTAAGGCGAACCACGCAGTCAAAGAGGACGCGACGAGACTGGACGCCAAGGCGACAAGCGCCAGAAAGCCACCAAAGACGAAACTGAGGGCCAGGGACCGCAGCGACGACAGGTCGAAGTTCATCATCGGGTTCATCGCACGGGGCCTCAAGCAATCTCATAGTCACGCTAGGGAGGGAAAGTTAACCGGCCCTTGCGGATGAGGCACTATTCCTCATACCGCAATCCAGCGGATTTGGCCGAAATGGGTTAGTTTCCGAGCGCCTTACACCACCGGCGCGCCGTAGCCGTAGCTGTAGGGGACGGCGCCGGAGAAGGCGACCACGTCGCCGTCCTCGATCACGTGGTAGCTCTTGACCGCGTCACCGAAAATACCCGGCGTAATATCGCGGCCGTTCACCAGGACCAGGAAGAGGTCCTCGCAGGGGATGCCGAGGCGGGCTGCCAGTTCGCCCACGGTCGTGCCCGCCGGCACCGAGAGACGCCACGCCGTGCCACCGCTGTTCGCGTAGCGGATCATGGAGTTGAACAGGCGGACTTCGACCTCGATCGAGGCGTCCTGGGAGTTGTGGCCAATGGTGGCATCCATGGGGCTTGCCCTTAGCCTGCCCCGTTCAGGCCCGCCTTGACCTTGGTCAAAGCGGGGCGGCGCCCTGGCCTTCCAGCGAGTCAGAGTAGCCCAGCTCGACGGCAACCTCCTCAACCTCGGCGGGACTGTAGGGTCCCGACTCGTGCCAACGCGGCAGACTGGAGAGGGGATGAGCAGCGAGGCGCGGGATCGGAAAGAGCGGCAAAAAGCCCAGGATTATCATGCGCCAGGCGAAGGGACGCGGCGGCGTGAGCGCGCGGTAGACGCGCTTTTCCTGACTCAACCTCGGCGCGAGCGCCTTCATGAAGCGGTCGATCCCAGGCGTATACTCCGGAACGACCCAGAGGCGGTCGGGGAAGACGGCAACGAAGAAGGGCTCATGTCCGTGATACAGCTGGTCTTCGTGGCGCACCACGAAGAGCTTCTCGATCGTGCAGCAGTCAACCTCTTCCCTGGCCCGCCCGCCGACGATCAGCCTGGCTCGGCCGCCGGATATCTCGAGCCGGTCGCGGGCCTGAACCTGCCCGCCGTTCATGCGACGCCTCCTGCTCGCAAGAGCCGACCCTATCCCCCACCGCGCTGGTAAGCCTTGTAGAACTGCGCCAGGAAGGCCTCCCGCTCGGCCGCCTCATAGCCGCGGAAGGTAATCGCGATCTCGCAGCGCGGCAGCGACAGGAGGCTGCTGAGGCGTCTGGGTTCGAGCTCTTGCAGCGTGATCGAGAGGCCGCGCTCGGCGTCGCCGACCTCGACCTTGGTGCCCTCGACGCGGTAGTCCAAGCCAGGCAGGGCTCGTTCGAGATCCCGGAGGAAGTCCGCCGGGGTCAGCGCCATGTCCTTGACGACCTGCATGAACGGCGGCGCTCAGCCTCCGGCGACCGGCGGCCAGGCGGCGATGGTGTCGCCCTCCTCGATCGCGTAGCTCGCCCGCTGACCCGGCGGCACGAAGACGCCGTTGATCAGCACGAGGTGGCACTTCTCCGGCGGCACCTTGAACTTTGCGAGCGCCGCCATGACCGTCGCCTCGCCGGGCTCGAGCGTGATCTTGACCGCGTTTTTCTTGGCCGACGGCGGCAGGTAGTCGCCAAGCGAGGCGTAGAGCTTGAGGGTCGCGTTGGTCATCCTCGAGGGTCCGATTGGTCGCGCCGAAGGCCGACAAACTAGCGGCAAATCGAGGGCCCAACAAGCGCGGCCGGACAGGTTGAAAGTAACGCGCCCCGCCCCTCGGTATCGCTTCGTGACGGCCGGCGGACTTGCTAAGCTCCGGCCCCATGAAGCGCCCTCTCGTTACCGGGTCCGCGCTTGCCCTCGGCCTTCTCGTCCTGGCGCTGGCGGCCCTGGTGGCCTACCGGACCAACGTCGCCCAGTGGTGGCTCAGCGACCAGCTGACCGAGCGCGGCTTCGCCTTCGCCAGCCTCGAGGTGACGGCGCTGGGGCTCGGCGAGGCGCGGATCAGCGGGATCACCGCGGGCCGCGACCGGGAACTCCAGGTCGAGGACGTGACGCTGACCTACCGCTGGCCGGAACTCTTCACCGGCCGTTTCGCCGGGGTCTCGGTCGACGGACTGACCCTGAGCCTCGACCTGACCGGCCGGGGTCCGCCGCTGGGCAGCCTGGACGAGGTCTTCGGCCCGCTCCTGACCGAGACCGGCGCCGAGGGTCCGCCGGGAGATCTGCCGGATATCGCGGTCCGCAACGCCAAGGTGGTCGCCCGCACACGGATCGGCCCCGTGGTCCTGACCGCCGACGGCCGGCTCGGCCCGGTCGGCGGGGCGGGCACGCCGGGCAGCTTCGACTTCTCCGTCGCCGGAGACCAGGGCCGGATCACCGGGCTGCTGGACTTCACGATCGACGCCGCGAGCCGCGTGGACGGCCGCTTCGTCCTGCGCCCCGGGTCCCTGACCTGGCCCGTCGTCGGACTCGAGCTCGCGGTCGCCGGCGGGTCGATCGATTTCCGTAGCAGTAGGGAAACCCTGGAGCGGTTCGAGGGTGATCTCGACCTCGAAGCGTTCAATCTGGGGGGCAAGGAATTCGGCGCCGGCTCGCTCGCGGTGCAATTGCGGGACGAGGCCTTCAGCCTGACCGGGTCCCACGGCGGCGACCCACGTTACGGCAGCGGCTTCGAACTCAATCTGGTCGTGGAGGATTGGATCCGGGCGCCTCGGTTGGACGCCGCCTTTCGCTTGGGCGCGGATGTCGGTGATCTGCCCTGGCAGCTCCTGCCCCTGCAGGCGGCCGGACTGGTCGAGCCGACCAATGGACGGACCGGGCTGGCTCTCTCCGTCGCGGGAAAGCTGGCGCCCCTGTCCGCCTTGCCCCAGGGCCTCGCCGACCCGAAGAGTCTGCTGCGCCAGCTGGAGCTGGAGGTCGGACTCGATATCCGCTTGTCCGACTGGGTCCTGCCCGATCAAGTCGAGGCCTTCGACGCGAACTTTCCCCTGGTGGCGCGCCTCAGCGGCGGCCGGATCGAAGCCAAATTGGACGGACGCGCAGCGCTACGCGACGCCGTCCCGGTCGAGGCGCTGATCGACAAGGCCCGCCTGCCCCGCCAGCTCCTCGGGCATGAGCTTGTCTTCAGGCTGGGCGGCGTCGACGACGAAGTCTTCGAACTGCGCGCCGACCTGACCCAGCCGAACCCAGCGCTGAACCTGCACGGCAGCTTGTCCATCGTGGCGCCCGGCCGCCTGAGCGCGCTGCTGAGCGGGGACGCGCGGCTCGACCAGGACGCCGGCGCCCTCGGTCTCTCGTTCGACAAACTCGCGGCGCGGATCCGCAGCGCCGACCTGCGCGGGTTGCCGCTGGGCGCCCTCGACGCGGCGGGCCGTCTGACCGGCCGGGTCGGCGCAACCGGCCAGCTGGTCACGCTGGCGCTGGACGCGCTGGAGCTCGAGGTCGAACGGGAAGCCGAAGAGCCCTTGCTCGTCACCGCCAGCTCGGGCACGGCGCGGTTCGACAGCGGATCGCAGACGCTCGCCTTCGAGGCATGGCGCCTCGCGCTGCCGGAGCCAGCCCTCGCGCTGTCGGGACTCTCGGCCACCATCCCCTTGGCGGCGGAGCCGGCCCGGCCGATCGCTTTCACGATCGATACGGTCGAGGACAGCGGCGCGGCGCCGCGCTTCGCCCCCGCCCGCCTGGAAGGCGAAGTTGCGCCGGACGGCGAGGTCTACCGCTTCTCCGCCGAGCTCGCCGGTCCGCCGGCCGCGGCCCCCCTGGTCCTTTCGGGTGTCCACGATCCGGCCAATCAGAGCGGCCGCCTGCGTCTGGCGCCGAAGACTCTGACCTTCGACCCCAATGGACTTCAGCCTGGCGACCTCTCGCCGCGGCTGGCCGTTCTGGAGAAGGCCGCCGGTCGGGCCGAGGTGGAGGGCGAACTCACCTGGGGACCGTCCGGCCCGCAGGGTGCGGTCTCGCTGACGCTCGAAGACCTCTCCTTCGAAGCGGAGGGCACGGCGGTCGCCGGGCTCGGCCTCGGCCTGACCCTGTCGCCCCTGCTCCCGGCGGTCGGCAGCCCGCCCGCTCAGCTTCTGGTCGCCGGGCGGATCGAGCAGGCGGTGCCCGTAACGGACCTCCGGGTCGCGTTTCGCGTTCTGCCCCAGGAGCCGGCCGCGGTCCTAATCGAACAGGCGGACTTCGCGGCGATGGGCGGCCGTTTCAGGGTCTCCGATACCCTCTGGGTGCTCGACCGCCCCGAGCAGGAGGCGGTGATCCAGGTTCTCGGCCTCGATCTCGAGACGCTGCTCGACCGGCTCAAGCTCGAAGGCCTCGAGGGCAACGGCGAGATCGTCGGGCAGATCCCGGTTCGGATCGAGGATGGCGCGGTCATCGTGGCAGACGCCGCGCTGCGGGCCCAACGGCCCGGCCGTCTTCGGTTCAAATCGGAGGCCGCGGCCGAGATGCTGCGGGCGGGCGGCGAGCCGGTCCAGCTCCTCCTGCAGGCCTTGGAGGACTTCCGTTACGACACGCTGACGCTCGCTGGAACCAAGGACGCGTCAAACGAGATCGAGATCGCGCTGAAGCTGCTCGGCAACAACCCGGCGGTGCTCGAGGGTCATCCCTTCGAGTTCAACATCAACCTGACCGGCAACATCGGCCCGATCCTGGAGGCACTGGCCCAAGGCTCGGAAGTTTCCGGAGAGGCGCTGCGCCGTTCGTGGAGACTTCGACGCTAGGACTCGTATAAGATAGCAACATGGACAGGACGACAGTGTGCGCCCGTGCGGCGGCGCCTTCGCTTATCTTGATCGCTCTTTGTCTCGCGGCCTGCCAGCCGACCGTGAAGGTCGAGGCGCCCAAGGAACCGATCACCATCAACCTGAACATCAAGCTCGATGCCGAGGTCAGGCTCAAGCTGGAAGAGCAGGCCAAGGAAGACATCGAGGAGAACCCCAAGATCTTCTGAATCACGAGAAGCGAACCCTCGCCATGGCGCCCTCGATACACTCCAGACGATACTTCCTGACCGCAGTGGCGGCGGCGAGCCTCCTGCCCGCCATGACGGTGCTCGCCGCCGACGATCTCAACGCGCTGCGGCGGGCCGGAGCCGTCGGCGAACGCTACGACGGTTTCCTCGTAGCCCGCGACGGCGGCGCCCGCGCGACGGTCGACTCGATCAACGCTCAGAGACGCAAGATTTACGAGAAGCGGGCGAAGGACGCCGGCGTCGCGCTGGAGCAGATCGGCCGGGTCTATGCCGAGCAGATCATGAAGGACGCGCCGAGGGGCACCTACTTTCTCCAGGAGAGCGGCCAGTGGGTTCAGAAGTAGCGCCGCTGGCTCCCTGTCAGGCCCGGGTCGTTTAGAGCGGATTCACCGGGTTTGATGGATCGCCTCCGGCGATTCAGTCAAACTCGGATCTGCTCTAGGAATCGCCCACTTCGACTACTTGCCCTTCTCGGGAGACGACGGGCAGGTCCCATCCTCCAGGCGGTCCTGCCGCACCGTGGCGTTGCAGGTCCAGTCCAAGGCCTGATTGGTGTAGCTGTCCTCGCCCTGGGAGATATTGTCGGCAACGATCGCCGCGAGGCCGACGCCGACAACGGCGCAGCCGGGCAGCCATAAGACAATCGCAATGACCGCCAGAAATCGCGCCAAGCCTGTCCCCCTCCAGCCTTACCGCCCCAGCATGACAGGCCGAGCGTCCGCCGATTGTGTCAAAATTCGGGCTGCGGGAGGGGCAAACGCGTTCGGTGACCCGCGGCTCAGCTCTTCTTGTCGGATTTTTCGTCGGAACCGTTCACGGTCGAGACCTGATAGTGGATCCGGCCGGCTTCCCGGTCGACCCCGCTCAGGCTGACGTCGTAGCCCCAGAGCCGGCGGATATGCTTCAGCACCTCGTCGCGGCCCTTCTGTTCGAGCGGCACGCCGTCGCGCAGGGTGTGCTGCAGGCGCAGCTTGCGGTCGCCGCGCAGGTCGACGTCGGCGACCTGGATGTCGGGCTCGCAGTAGGCGAGATCGTAGGAACGGGCCAGCGCCGCGCGGACATCGCGGAAACCGCGTTCATCATGGATGTCGGAAACGGTGTAATGGGTGTCCTTGGCATCGTCGACCAGCACGAAGAGCCGCATCTTCCGCATCAGGTGCGGGCTTAGGTACTGCTTGATGAAGGACTCGTCGCGGTAGTTCGCCCAGGCGTCCTTGAGCGTGCCGCGCCAATCGCCGCAGCCGGCGATCTCCGGGAACCAGTCGCGGTCCTCGTCGCTCGGCTCGAGGCAGATGCGCTTGATGTCCTCCATCATGGCGTAGCCCAGGGCATAGGGATTGATGCCGGAGAAGCGGCGGTCGTCGAAGCCCGGCTGAAAGACCACGTTGGAATGGGTGTGGAGGATCTCCAGCATGGCGCCTTCGGGTATGCGGCCCATCTCATAGAGACGGTTGACGATGTAGTGGTGGACGAAGGTGGCGCAACCCTCGTTCATCACCTTGGTCTGGCGCTGGGGATAGAAGTATTGCGCGATGTGGCGCACGATGCGCAGCACTTCGCGCTCCCAAGGCTCCAGCACCGGGCTGTTCTTCTCCAGGAAATAGAGCAGGTTCTCCTCGGGCAGCTTGAGCTTCTTCTTGCGCTCCTCGAGCGCCAGCTCTTCGGCGTTGGCCGCGTCCTGGCCGGGCTTCTGCGGCACGGTGCGCCAGAGGTCGTTGAAGGTTTTCTGTTCGTAGTCGCGCCTTTCCTGCTCGCGCCGCGCCTGCTCTTTTAGGTTCGGCTTGGGCCGGCGGCGATAGCGGAAGACACCCTGGTCCATCAGCGCGTGGGCGGCATCGAGGATCTCCTCGACCGCCGCGGAGCCGTGGTTCTCCTCGCACTTGGTGATATAGCGCTTGGCGAACTCGAGATAGTCGAGAATACCCTCGGCGTCGGTCCACTGCTTGAAGAGATAGTTGTTCTTGAAGAAGTGGTTATGGCCGAAGGCCGCGTGCGCCATCACCAGCGCCTGCACCGCCATGGTGCTGTCTTCCATGTTGTAGCTGATGCAGGGGTTGGAGTTGATGACGATCTCGTAGGCCAGGCCCTGGTAGCCCTTCTGATAAAGCTGCTCTTCGCGCACGAAGCGCTTGCCGAAGGACCAGTGCTGGTACATCAGCGGCATGCCGATTGAGCTGTAGGCGTCGAGCATCTGCTCGGAAGAGATCACCTCGACCTGGTTCGGGTAGACGTCGAGGCCGAGATCCTCGAGCGCCACCTCCTCGATCGCCTCGTAGGTCCGCGCCATGGTCTCGAAGGTCCAGGACGAGCCCTCGAAGAGATAGGCGTTCTTCGGCTTCTTCGTTCTCGCCGCGGCAGCAGCCATTCCTCGTCCTCCCTCTAGGCGGCGTGGCCGCTCAGGCCTCGACCTTGGTGCGGGCGAAGAGCTCGCGGAACACCGGATAGATGTCGCCCGGCCCGGCGATACGCTTCATGGCGAAGTTGTCCCAGGCCTGGCCGACGCTGCGGTAGGCCTGCCACAGGGCCGTTCCCTTGTCGGGATCGCGGAACAGCTCCATCTCCCGCTCGTCGAGGATCTCGACGTAGGCGTAGTACTGGCTGACCGGCATGATCTCGTTTTGCAGCAGGTCTATGCAGCGCTCGGCGTCGCCGGAGAAGTTGTCCCCGTCGGAAGCCTGGGCCGTGTAGATGTTCCATTCACCGGCGAGGTAGCGCTCGCTCTGCACCCGCAGCATCTCGCGCAGAGCCGAACTGACCACGGTGCCGCCAGTCTCGCGACTGTAGAAGAAGGTCTCCTCGTCGACCTCCTGGGCTTCGTGGGTATGGCGCACGAACACCAGGTCGATCCGCTCGTAGCGCCGCTTCAGGAACATGTGCAGCAGGATGAAGAAGCGCTTGGCGAGGTCCTTTTCCCGTTCGCCCATGGAGCCAGAGACGTCCATCAGACAGAACATCACCGCGTTGGTGTTGGGCTCCGGCGTAACGTCGAAGCGGTTGTAGCGGATGTCGAAGGGGTCGACGAAGGGAATCGCCCGGCGCCGCTGGTCGAGCTCCTCGAGCTGCTTGTGCAGCGCCGTGATCCACTGGCGCTCCTCCGGGGTCAGGTCCGACTTCGCCTCGAGATCGAAGATCCGTTTCTCCAGCGCGCGCCGCTGCTCGTCCGAGGGGCGCCCGAGCGCGAGCCGCCGGCCGAAGCTGTTGCGCATGGTCTTCAGCACGTTGATGTTCGTCGGCGACCCCAGGGTAGAGTAGCCGGCGCGGTGCGGCCGCAGGTTGCAGATCTCCTTGAGGTTGGTCTTGACCAGGTCGGGCAGCTCCAGGTCCTCGAAGAAGAGGTCCATGAACTCCTCGCGCGACAGGACGAAACGGAACTCGTCCTCGCCGTCGCCGGAATCGGTCGCCTTCTTGCCGCCTTCGCCCTCGCCGCCCTGGGGCGGCTTGGGGATGCGCTCGCCGGCGTTGAACTCCTTGTTGCCGGGCAGAATGCGCTGGCGGTGACCGCCGATCGGCGAATGGTGCAGGCGCGGCTCGGCGATGCTCTTGGAGGGGATCGAGACGGTCTCGCCGCTGGAGATGTCGGTGACGTGACGCTCCTTGACGGTCTTGTCGACCACCTCCTTGATCTGGGCGCGCGCCCGCTTCATGAAGCGCTGGCGGTTCCCCAGGCTCTTCTGCTTGGGGTTGAGCCGGCGGTCTATGAAGTGGGGAGCGCTCATCTCGGTCTCCGATCAGCCTGCCTTGTTGACCCGCATGTACCACTCGACCAGGCGCCGGACCTGGCGCTCGGTATAGCCACGGCTGACCATGCGGGACAGGAACTCCTTGTGCTGCTTATCGGTCGAGCTGTCCTTCTTGGTGCCGAAGCTGATCACTGGCAGCAGGTCCTCGACCTGGCTGAACATGCGCTTCTCGATCACCTCGCGCAGCTTCTCGTAGCTGGTCCACGAGGGATTCTGGCCCTCGTTGTTGGCCCGGGCGCGCAGCGCGAACTTGACCACCTCGTTGCGGAAGTCCTTGGGATTGGCGATTCCTGCGGGCTTCTCGATCTTGGACAGCTCGGCGTCCAGGATCTCGCGGTTGAAGATCTGCCCGGTATCGGGATCCTTGTAGTCCTGCTCCTCGATCCAGGCATCGGCGTAGGCGATGTAGCGGTCGAAGAGGTTCTGGCCGTACTCGGTGTAGGATTCCAGGTAGGCCTTCTGGATCTCGTGACCGATGAACTCGGCGTAGCGCGGCGCGAGCTCCGACTTGATGAAGTCGAGGTAGGACGATTCGACGTCGTCGGGGAACTGCTCGCGCTTGATCGAGCGCTCCAGCACGTACATCAGGTGCACCGGATCGGCGGCGATCTCATCGGTGTCGAAGTTGAAGGTCTCCGAGAGAACCTTGAAGGCGAACCGCGTGCTGACGCCGGTCATGCCTTCGTCGACGCCGGCCACCTCGTGGTACTCCTGCGCGGAGCGCGCCTTGGGATCGGTGTCCTTCAGGTTCTCGCCGTCATATACCCGCAGCTTGGAGAACAGCGCCGAGTTCTCATGTTCCAGCAGGCGCGTCAGGCAGCTGAAGCGGCTCAGCATGATCAGCGTCTCGGGCGCGCACTTGGCCTCCGAGAGCTCGCTATCGCGCAGCAGCTTGTCGTAGATCTGCGCTTCCTCGGTCACCCGCAGGCAGTAGGGCACCTTGACCACGCAGATCCGGTCGAGGAAGGCCTCGTTGTTCTTGTTGCCCTTGAACTGCTGCCACTCGGCCTCGTTCGAGTGGGCCAGCACGATGCCCTGGAACGGGAAGGCGCCAAAGTATTCGGTGCCCAGATAGTTGCCTTCCTGGGTCGCGGTCAGCAGCGGGTGCAACACCTTGATCGGCGCCTTGAACATCTCGACGAACTCGAGCAGGCCCTGGGTCGTGCGATTGAGCCCGCCGGAGAAGCTGTAGGCGTCCGGGTCGTTCTGGCTGTAGTGCTCGAGCTTGCGAATGTCGATCTTGCCGACCAGCGAGGAGATGTCCTGGTTGTTCTCGTCGCCGGGCTCGGTCTTGGCGATGCCGATCTGCCGCAGCTTCGACGGCATCATCCGCACCACGTTGAACTTTGAGATGTCGCCGCCGAGCTCGTCGAGGCGCTTGATCGCCCACGGCGACAAGAGGCCGGTCAAGCGGCGGCGCGCGATCCCGTACTTGTCATCCAGGAGGTCGCCCATGCGCGCCGGATCGAACAGGCCGAGCGGAGATTCGAAGATCGGGCTGACCTGGTCGCCGGCCTTCAGCACGAAGATCGGCTCCTTCTCCATCAGGTACTTCAGCCGTTCGGCCAGCGAGGACTTGCCGCCGCCGACCGGGCCCAGGAGGTAGAGGATCTGCTTGCGCTCCTCGAGGCCCTGCGCGGCGTACTGGAAGTACCCGACGATCCGCTCGATCGTGTCTTCCATGCCGTAAAAGCCGTCGAAGGCCTTGTAGCGCTTGAAGGTGCGGTTCATGAAGATCCGGCCCAGGCGCTCGTCGGTCGAGGAGTCGATCAGCTCGGGCTCGCCGATTGCCGATACCATGCGTTCGGCCGCGTTGGCGTACCACAGAGGGTTGTCGCGGCATCCGAGAAGATAGTCTTGCAGAGACATCTCCTCCTGCTTGGTCTCGTCGTAGATTTCGGCGTAGAGATCAAAGACATCCATGGTGCGGTCTTCCTCGGATCTTCAGCGAGATATGAATGAACGCTAAGCGAATAGGGTTAACGGGACGTTTAAAAACCAGGAGAAGCCAACACAAATGTACTATTGGAACGCGGAGTGCTTCCGGCTTCGCGCCCACTTCCCGCCCGCCATGCGTGTAGAGGTCTTGTCTTGACCTTCTTGCTCGACAAATTCAGAAATCAAATTGAGAAGAAATTGGAGCAAGAATCAGAATAGAAGAAAAATTGTCTTGCAATAACCGTAGTACACAATCGTAAAAAACAAACTAAATATTCCGGCTTTCAAACGTTTGACGCATAATTTCTTTTGGGGAATCTGAGAGGGCATCCGTGCCGTGCCTTCCCTCAACCCACCGCCCTAGGAGTTTCGTTGCGGGCGGCCGGCGTCGCCGCCTTGCGCGGTCCCGGCTCGATGGCCATGTCTTGACCGGCAGTCGCGGCGGCGCTGTCCTTGAAAGGCACCGTGAAACGCAAGGGAGTGGGGATGAGCGGTCCGGCGCGCGACGCAACAGAGGACATTCTCGCGACCGCCGCAGCGTGGCTCGACCAGGGCCGCCGGGTCGCCTTGGCGACCGTGGTCCAGACCTGGGGATCCTCGCCCCGTCCCGCCGGCAGCCAGCTGTTGATCGATTCCGACGGCGGCATGCTCGGATCGGTTTCCGGCGGCTGCATCGAAGGCGCGGTGCTCCACGAGGCGCGCGGCGTGATCGAGAGCGGCGAGCCCAGGCTCTTGGAGTACGGCGTCAGCGACGAAATGGCCTGGGAGGTCGGGCTGTCCTGCGGCGGCACCATAAAGGTCTACGTCGAGGCGCTCGCGTGAGGCGGCCTCTGCTCGACCGGCTCAACCAGGAACGCGCGGCGCGGCAGCCGGCCGCACTGATCACGCGTCTCTCCGACGGCGCCCAGGCGCTCGTCACAGCGGACCGGGCAACCGACGACGGACTGGCCGTCGATGCCGCCCTGATGGCGGCGGCCGAGGAAGCGTTGGCGACGGACCGAAGCGGCGTGCTGGACGAGGATCCCGATCTCTTCGTCCAGGCCTTTAATCCGCCTCTGCGGCTGATCGTGGTCGGCGCGGTGCACATCGCCCAGAGCCTGGTGCCCATGGCGCGCCTCGCGGGCTACGAGGTCGTTCTGATCGATCCCCGCCGCGCCTGGGCCACGCCGGAGCGCTTCCCCGAGGTCACCATGATCGGTGACTGGCCGGACCGGGCGATGGAGCGCCTGGCGCCCGACCGGCGTACGGCCGTGGTCGCCCTGAGCCACGATCCCAAGATCGACGACCCCGCGCTGACCGTCGCGCTGAAATCCGAAGCCTTCTACATCGGCGCCCTGGGCAGCCGCAGGTCCCACGCCAAGCGCCTCGAGCGCCTGCGCGAGGCCGGCATCGAGGATAAGGACAGTGCGCGCATTCACGGCCCTGTCGGCCTGGACCTCGGCGGGCGCAGCCCGGCGGAGATCTCCGTCGCTATCCTGGCGCAGATCACGCGGGAGCGTCACAGCCACCCGGCGCGACACGTGGCCGCCGTCGTGCTGGCGGCGGGCCGCTCGAGCCGCATGGGCGGGGCCAACAAGCTGCTCGAGGCGCTGGACGGCAAGCCGATCGTCAGGCGGGTGGTCGAGAGCGCTCTGGCCTCGCGCGCCCATCCGGTGATCGTCGTGACCGGCCACCAGGCCGGCGAGATCGAGACCGCCCTTGCCGGCTGCCCGGCGACCCTGGTCAACAACGAAGACTTTGCCGAAGGGCTCAGCGCTTCGCTGCGCCGCGGCCTCGCCGCCCTCCCCGCCGGCGTCCAGGGGGCCGTGGTCTGCCTGGGCGATATGCCGCGGGTCTCCTACCGGGTCATCAACCGCCTGATCGACGCTTTCGACCCCCGTTTCGGGCGCTCGATCGTCGTGCCGACCCACCGGGGGCGCAGGGGCAACCCTGTCCTGCTCGGACGGCAGCACTTTGCGGAGATCTCGGCCCTGACCGGAGACGTCGGCGCCAAGCCGCTGGTATCCCGCCGCTCGGATGAGACGGCGGAGGTCGCCGTGGCCGAGGAAGGTGTCCTGATCGATGTCGATACGCCGGAGGCTCTCGATACCGTCAAAGCGGGCGGTTAGGCCGTTCCGCCGGCCTGCTGGCGCACGAAGTCGATCACCCGGGCCGGGACTTCCGGGAAGTCGTAGAAGTCGGTATGGCCCGCCCCGGGCACGACCACGATATCCTTAGGGCCGGGCGCGGCCTCGAAGAGCCTGCGGCTGAACTTGGGCGGAACCGTCCGGTCCCGCTCTCCCACCAGGACCAGGAGAGGCGTCTCGACCCGCGCGATGCGGCGCAGGGAGTTCCACTTGTCGTGAATCAGCCAGTAGGCCGGCACGTACCAGTAATGGTGCTGGGCGATATCCGCGATCGAGCTGAAGGGCGCCTCGAGCACGAGGCCGGCGTAGTGCCCGTCGGCGGCCAGCTTGACCGCGACGCCGGTGCCGAGCGACTCGCCGTAGAGCACGATGCGCTCCGGACCGACACCCTGGGTCGCCAGATACTGCAGCACCACATCGGCGTCGGCCAGAAACGCCGCTTCCGAAGGCCGCCCCGGATTTCCGTTGTAGCCGCGGTACTCGACCATGAAGATCCCCAACCCGGCATCGTAGAACTGCCGGTACTTGGGCACGCGGTCGCCGATGTGCCCGGCGTTGCCGTGAAACATCAGCACGACCGGACCGTCGGGATCGGCCGGCGGCCGATACCAATGCTCGAGCACCAGGCCGTCGCGGGTCATCGTCGTGACCACTTCGAGATCGGCCCGCTCCGTCAGGGCGATCTCGGCGTGCGCGCCGGGCGGCATGTAGAGCAGCGAGCGCTGGAAGATGTACAGCCCCCCCAAGACCAGGCCGTAAACCCCGATCACGCCGCTAAAAAAACTGAACATTCGAAACCTTCACTTCGCCTCGGTCGTGGAGATAGTGCGCTTCGGCGTCAAGACAAGGTAGCGCCCCGGCTCTGGCGATTGTTCCGTCCGTAGACGATGTTTATCGTGTTTGCCTTCCAGAGCGACCCCTCGCTCTAGGCCGCCGCGAAACCCGAGAAGCGACAAGGCCCGTGATCGATCTCACCCCCCCTGCCTACCCCGAGGTCTCTGTTCGTACCCTGCCAGGCTTCGTCTGGCCCGAAGGAAAGGCCTGCGGCGTGACCATCGGATGGCACGTAGACGGCGAAGCGGGACCGCTCGGCTGGGACAGGGGCGCCGCGGCGCATCTCGCCGCCGTGTCGGAGGCCGCCTACGGCATCACGACGGCGATGCCGCGGATCCTGGACATGCACCGGAGGTTTGGGATCCCGGCGACCTTCTTCGTGCCCGGCCACGTCGCCGAGCGCCACCCGGCCATGATCGAGGCGATCCTCGTCGAGGGGCACGAAGTCGCCCACCACGGCTACATGCACGAGAACGTCTTCGGCCTGTCATCCGAGCACGAACGCGCGGTCTTCGAGCACGCCTCGTCGATCCTGCAGGCCCTGACCGGCCGTGCACCGCGCGGCTGGAGCGCGCCGGGCTGGGGCATGACGGCACAGACCGTCGACATCATGATGGATCTCGGCCTGGACTACGACGCCAGCCTGATGGAACGGGACACGCCCTTCCTTATCGGGACGGCCGCGGGCGAGCTGGTCGAGCTGCCGATCTCCATGGTCCTCGATGACTGGGCGCTTTTCGGCGCGTCGCTCCACCCGGCCGGTGACGCGGCGACGGCGACGGCCGCACAGGCGGGGCAAACCTGGCGGGAGGAGTTCGACGGCCTGCGGCACTATGGCGGCCTGTTCAACACGACCTTTCACCCGAACCTCACTGGGCGGCCCGGGCGCCTGCTCATGTTGGCGGAGCTGTTCAGCCACATGCGGTCGTTCGACGACGTCTGGTGGGGCACCTGCGAACAGGCAGCCGCCCATGTTCGCACCCTCGACGGGTCCCATGGCGCGGCTGCGTGAGCGAGGAGAGACAGCGCACCATGGAACTCGTCGATTTCCTGACCCAGGCACGCCGGGAGACCTATGCCATCCCTCACGGCGAAAGTCTCGGCGACGGCACCGAGCATATGGCCTGGGACCGCGGAGAGTGGTCCTACCGGGACCGCTACGCGGGCACCAACCCCTATGGCGGGCAGGAGCTGGTAAGGCGGGAGGGAAAGGTCGTCTGGATGATGAACTACTACGCCGAGGTCCTTACCGCCCGGCCCTCGATGGACGAGATCTACGCGTTCCAGCGCGAGGTCCTCGGCCAGCCGGACCCGGCGCGCCCGATGCGCGGGCCGGCGCGCTATGCGAGTGGTCCCTTCACATATCGCAACGAGGTGCGGGGCGATCTGGACCGATTTTCCGGCCAGGAGACGATCCGCCACGAGGAGGCCGAGGTCTACCGCATGGTCTTCCACGGCGGACTGGTCGGCTCCTGACGGCCGTTCCCGGGAACAGCAGCTAGAAGCGTCGAACCGCCGGGGCGGTCACGAGGACAGTGGCGATAATCGCGATGACCGCCAGGCCGTTGATGTAGAGCGCCGTCTCGACGCCGAGGGCGGCGGCTAGGAAGCCGATCTCCAAGTGACCGAGGGGCGCCGAGCCGATGGCGAAGACCCAGGTGCCCATGGCGCGCCCGCGCAGGCTGTCGGACACGCAGAGCTGCATCATCGACTGGGTGAGGATGTCCCAGGCGGCGATCATCGCCGAGATCAGCGCCAGGATCAGGAGCATAGCGACGAGTCCCTGGACGGCGCCCAAGGCAACCAGCGAGACGCCCAAGCAAAGGATCGATCCAGCATAGGGGCCGGCCTTCTTGCCGCCCGTCGGCAAGACAAAGATCAGGGCGCTCATCACGAATCCACCGCAGGCCTGGGCGGCATGCATCCACCCGAGCCCCTCCGCGCCCATGTCGAGTCGCACTTCGGCCAATTCGGGCATCAGGGTATAGAGCGAAACCCCGAAGACCTCGATCGAGGCCGTGACCAGGGTCAGCACCAGAAGCACCCGGTTGGTTTTGAGTTCCCGCAGATAGTCCATGAGATCCCGCAGGATCGGTGCCGGCGCGGGACGCCGGCGGGAACCGTGGGCGAAACGCCCGGCGAGGCAGAGAAATGCGGCGATATGGGCCGCGGCCATGAGGCCGAGGGCAGCGGTGAGACCGGCGCGCTCGGCCAGCGTGCCGATCAGGAGGGCGCCCGCGAGCATGCCCAGGCGCACGCCCAAGGTGATGCCGGCCAGGGCCGGCGTGATCAATTGGCCGCCGACCAGGTCGTAGGCGAAGCTCAGGCGCACGGGATTGTGCACCGCGCGCAGGCTGCCCAGGCAGAGGGTGAAGGCGAGCACCCCCGGGAGGTCCGGCTCCTCGGCGCGGAAAAGCAACACGAAGGCGGCGATTACGACCGCGGCGAGCAGCTCCAGAACCTGGATCAGACGGCGCCGGTCAACCCGGTCGGCGAGCCCTCCCGCCGGGATCCCCAGGAGCACCATCGGCAGGTAATAGAGAGCGAAGGCGGTTCCGACCCAGGCCGACGTCCCGGTTACGGTCAGCGTCATCCAGCCGACCAGCACGAAGTCGCCGCCGTAGCTGGTCGCGTTGGCCGTGGCGTTCAGCCAGAAGCGCCGATAGCCCACCGATTGGAACGCCGGGTTCATGCTTCCGGTTCGGGATCCCTGCCCTGAGCCTGAAGTTCGCGCCGAGGCATCAGCCGGGGAGGAACCGCCGGTCGATCACCTCTTCGACAGCGGCCGGGCGGTCGACCATCCCGAAGCGGGCGTAAGCCGCCAGGTTGCGGCGCCAACGGTCCGGCTCGAGGTCGCCGACCCGCGCCAAGCCGACGGCGCCCGCGACCAGGGGCACCATGGCGTCCAGGATCGCCCGGTTCTCCTCGACCGAGGGCTGCTCGTCGGAAACGGCGGCGACCAGTTCCGCGGCCGTGTCGCGATCCTCCATGGCCGCACGCCAGCCCTCGAAGGTCGCCGCCAGGAAGTCGCCCAGAAACGGTCCCCGTTCCTCGATGCAGCGCGTCGTCGCGAACATCACCTGCGCGTAGGGATCCAGGTCGGCGTGGCGCAGCGGCAGGAGACGCGCCGCGAAGCCCTGCCTGGCCAGCAAGACGGGCTCGGTGATGGCATAGCCTTGCACGGCATCGAAGCGGCCCGCGACCAGGTCGTCGAGCGACCAGCCCTCGAGGGTCGGGTTCAGGTCGCCGGCGGCGATACCGTGAAGCGCGAGGATCGTTTCCAAGAGGTGGATCCCATCCCGATGCATCGCGATCCGCCGTCGCGGGAGATCCCGGAGGCTGGCGATACCGCTATCAGCCGCCGTCATAAGGACCATGGGCGTGTCCTGGAGCATGGCCCCGATCGCGCGCACCTCCCTCCCCGCCAGGCTTGCGCGCACGATCAGGTTGTCCTCCATGCAGCCTGCGGCGAGTTCGTTCTCCAGCACCAAATCGAGGACCGTGCGGCCCGGATTCTCGTGGGGCGCGACCAGCCTGACCTCAAGCCCCCGTCGGGCGTAGAGGCCGCGGTCCCGGGCCCACACCAGCCCGGCGAACTGGCAGTTCACCTCCCAGTCCAGAAAGAACGTCAGCGGAGTCACCCGGGATCTGCCCGAGGAGCCACGAGATGGAAGTAGAGGGCGAGGAACTCGAAATTGTCGTCGGGTCGGTCGAAGAAGTCGTCATGGTCGGCGCGAAAGGCCGCAAGGCTGACTTCGCCAGAGGCCGCGGGATCCTCGCGCCAGAGCCGCTCCGGGATGGCGCCCCAGCGCACCAGCTCGATTCCGGTCAGGCGCAGGCGGCAGCGTGGACGCCGGTCGCGGTCATAGACGCGGTAGACCGCGCCGACATGCAGCGGCGTATTGAAGGCATCGATCCCCTCGCTCCACTCGATGCGGCGCACGCTCGCCGTCTTGCTGCCGTCGACGATCTGATCGATCAGTTCGGACTGCAGCCATTGCATACGGTGTTCCATGAAACGGTGCTCCGGCTTGGCCCAGACTGTGCCGCCGGGGTTCGCGTTCTGTCAATCGGGCCGGCGCACCCAATTTCGCTTGTTTCCAGCGTAGATGTCGCTTATTTTACACTTATATGATGGATAATATGATATTTCACACCTGAAAGGCGAATTTTCAATGAGCAAGATCCACGTTCTGCACGAGAACAGCCCCTGGGTCGAACCTCTGCGGGCCGCTTTCGCCGAGCGCGACCTTCCCTACGAGGAGTGGTTCCTTCATGAAGGGTCCGTGCCTTTCGATCAGGCGCCGCCCGAGGGCGTATTCTACAACCGGATGAGCGCCTCTTCGCACACGCGCGGACACCGCTACGCTCCCGAGCTGGCCCATCTGGTGCTCAACTGGCTCGCCCGCCACGGCCGGCGCGTGGTGAACGACCACCGTGCGCTCTATTTGGAGGTCAGCAAGGTCGCCCAGTACGCTGCGCTCGAAAGCGCCGGGATCGCCACGCCGCGGACCGTAGCTGCGGTGGGCCGGGAAGCGGTCCTGTCGTCGGCCCGGGAGTTCGGGCCCGGCCCCTTCATCCTCAAGCCCAACCGCGGCGGCAAGGGCCTCGGCGTCCAGCTGTTCCAGAACGCCGACGCGATTTCGGCCTATCTCGACGACCTTCCGCCCGAGGAGGCACCGATCGACGGCAGCTGGCTGATCCAGGACTATATCCGCTCGCCCGAGCCCTTCATTACCCGCTGCGAGTTCGTCGGCGGCCGCTTCCTCTACGCCGTCCGGGTCGACACCAGCGAAGGCTTCGAGCTCTGCCCGGCGGATGCCTGCAACATCGAGAACGCCTTCTGCCCGGCCGGGGCGCCGCAGACCTCGAAGTTCACGGTCGAGCCGGCGTTCAACGACCCCATTCTCGAGCTTTACCAGGACTTCCTGGCGCGGAACGGGGTCGCCGTCGCCGGGATCGAGTTCATCCGAGACGCCGAAGGCCGCATCTTCACCTACGACGTCAACACCAACACGAACTACAACGCCGAAGCCGAGCGCGCCGCCGGCGTTGAGAAGACCGGCATGGGCGCTCTCGCCGACTATCTCGGCCGGGAACTCGAAGCCGAACGGGATCGCGCGACCATCGCGGCCTAAATCGGAAGCGGGGGTGCCGGCCCGACCGGCAATCAACTCTTGCAGCGGTCCCGTCAATTGCGCTCTGTTTGATTCACCTCAAGGGCTTATCGGGGCGGAGACAGGATGATGTCACGGCCGGGTGGGCCGGCCCGCGGCCGCGGGCAGGTCTTGCCGGCCAATGTCGGTCAACAGAGGGGCACGGGATGAACGTAAAGATCGCAGATCTGATGGCAAAGCGCGTGATCACGGCGCAGCCCCATCACAGCGTCGACCACATCCGCGGGATCATGGAGCGGAATCGGATCCACGCGATCCCGATCGTGGGGCCCGAGGGCGAGGCCGACGGGATCGTCACCACGGCCGATCTCGCGCGCGACCTGAAGAACGAGAGTCCCGCGAAGACGATCATGTCCGACCGCGTCTTCTGCGTGCCTGCCTACAACGACGTTAGCGCCGCTGCGCGGATCATGCGCAAGCACAAGATCCACCATGTGGTCGTGACCCATGAGAAGAAGGTCGTGGGGATCATCAGTTCCTTCGATCTTCTCAAGCTGGTCGAAGGGCACCGCTTCACCATGAAGAACGCACCTAAGACCAAGAAGAAGAAGAAAGCTGAGGCCTAGCCCGGCGTCTGCCTTTGCCTGAGCCACCGCAACCGCTCCCGGAGGGAGAGCAGCAGGCCTTCGACCGCCTGCAAGCTCAGCTGGCGCCCATGTTCCGCTCGGTCTTCACCGACCCCGGCATCCCGCGCAGCGTTGTCGTGCTGCCCAGCCTCAGTCTCGATGCCGACGTCATCGCCAAGATCACGGGCGTGCAGCACTATGAGGAGCGCATGCTCTGCCTCTTGTTGTTGCTCCGCCTGCCCAAGACCAATCTGATCTATCTGTCGAGCGACCCGATTCCCGAATCGGTGGTCGACTACTATCTCCACCTGCTGCCCGGCGTGCCGGTGCGCCACGCGCGCCGACGGCTGACCCTCTTGTCCTGCCACGACACCTCGCCCAGGCCGCTGAGCGAGAAGATCCTCGAGCGGCCGCGGCTGATCGAGCGCATCCTGGCGGCGGTCCCCGACCGTTCCACCGCCCACCTGACCTGCTTCAACGTCTCGGAAGCGGAACGGGATCTGGCCATGAGGCTCGGCATCCCGATATACGGCTGTGACCCGGCGCTCCTTCACCTGGGGTCCAAGAGCGGGGCGCGGCGTCTCTTTCGCGAGGCCGGCCTGACCATCCCCGAAGGCTTCGAGGACCTCGCCGACGCCAAGGATGTGGCGGAAGCGCTGAGCGCTCTGAAGGCCCGGCAACCGGACCTGCGCCAGGCCGTCGTGAAACTGAACGAAGGATTTTCCGGCGAAGGCAACGCGACCTTCTCATACAGCGGCGCGCCGAGCGGGACACGGCTGGGCCCCTGGGTCGCAGACCGCCTGAAGGGCATGAGCTTCGAGGCGGCCGGCATGTCTTGGGAGCTCTACCGGTCCAAGATCGACGAGATGGGCGCCATCGTCGAAGCCTTCATCGAGGGCGAAGGCGAGGACAAGCGCTCGCCCTCCAGTCAGTACCGGGTCGATCCGGCGGGGACGCTGGAGGTCATCTCAACCCACGACCAGGTGCTCGGCGGCACGAACGGCCAGATCTTCCTCGGCTGCCGCTTCCCGGCGGACCAGGCCTATCGCCTCCAGATCCAGGAGGAAGGCTTCAAGGCCGCCGAGCTGCTGCGCGACCAGGGAGTGATCGGCCGCTTCGGCGTCGACTTCATCTCGGTGCGCGACAAGGACCGCTGGACCCACTACGCCATCGAAGTGAATCTGAGGAAGGGTGGAACGACCCATCCCTACCTTATGCTGCAGTTCCTGACCGACGGCCGCTACGACCGGGCGAGCGGCCTCTACCACTCGCCGAGCGGCCAGGCCTGCTACTATTGCGCGTCGGACAACATCGAGAACGACCGCTATCGCGGCCTGACCCCGGACGACCTGATCGACATCGCCGTCATGAACGGCCTGCACTTCCACGGAAGCACGCAGCAGGGCGTCGTGTTCCACATGATCGGCGCCCTTTCGCAGTTCGGCAAGCTGGGCATGGTCTGCCTGGCCGCCTCGCCAGAGCAGGCCCAGCGGCTCTACGACGACACGCTGGCCACCCTCGACCGGGAGACATCGGGCGCTTAACGGCTTCGCGGTCCCGGTTCGATCCGGACCGACCACCAGGACGGCGCGGCCTTATGGAAGCTGTGCTGCTTGCCCGGCACGATCGCGGAGGGCTCGTCGAGCGAAGCGATGGTCAGGGAGATCTTGTCGTAGCCGTCGTCGAGCGCGCAGAGCGTGCCGCCGCAGTCCGGGCAGAAGCCCCGCCGGGTCTTCTCCGAGGAACGGAAGTAGCGCGGCTCGCCGCCGGGCCCGTCCCAGGAAACTCCATCCGCGGGCATTTCGAACCAGGCCACCGTGGGCGCACCCGACCATCTCTGGCACATGACACAGGAGCAGAGATGGGGAAAGCTCGGCTTGCCCTCGGCCGTGTAGCGCAGCGCGCCGCAGAGGCATCCGCCCTTCAGCACCGCCATGTCAGCCCCCCTTGGTTGCCAAGCCTTCCCCGCGCGCCTAAGCTCCGACCCAGGGGCTGAAAGCGGCCGCCCCGTGAGGCTCGATCGCCCAAGCGCCGCTCCGTTGTCTAACACGGAGCATTTGCGATGGGCGATTTTTTCATGGACGTGGACGATCTGGTGGCGCAGGTGGGCACGATGGCGGCACCCGTGATCTTCGATGTGCGCCGCCGTGAAGCCTTCGAGGCGGACGGGGAGCGGCTCCCGGCGGCCCGGTGGCGCAACCACCAGGAAGCCGAAACCTGGTCGGCGGCTCTGCCGCCAGGTGGCGACGTCCTGGTCTACTGCGTGCACGGCCATCAGGTGAGCCAGTCGGCGGCCGCCCTGCTGCGCGCCGAAGGCCTGCACGCCCGGGTGCTGCGCGGCGGCATCGAAGCCTGGCGCAACGCCGGGGGACCGGTCATCCGGAACGGCGGCGACACCGCGTCCGAGCGCTGCGAAGGCAGCCGCTGGACGCTGTCACTGGAGCCCGGGGCCCAGGAGCTCGCCTGCTTCTGGCTGGTCAGGCGCTTTCTCGATCCCAACGCCCGGGCCCTGAGCCTCGAGGCCGCGCAGGGCCAAGCGGGGGCCGACGAGCTGGACGCGCGCTGCCTGGTCACGGATCGACCGGAGCCCGCCTTTCCGGCCCTGCTCGACGAGCTCGGTCTCGCCGATCCTTCCCTTCGGGCGCTCTCCGACCTGCTCGGCGACGCCGGATCGACGCCTTTCGGGTCGCACCTGTTCGACGGTCTCGCGGCCGGGCCGGGCGTTCGTCATTCCTCGCCGGATGCGAGCCTGGCGCTGTTCGATGCGCTCTACCGATCCCTCCGGCGCCACCAAGGAGACGCCGGGGCATGAGCCGGATCCAGGATCACGACGTTCCCTTCACCGAGGCCCTCAAGGTTTGGGCCAGACTGGGCATCTTGTCGTTCGGGGGGCCGGCCGGGCAGATCGCCCTGATGCATCGCCTCTTGGTCGACGAGCGCAAGTGGCTGCCGGAAGACCGATTCCTTCATGCGCTCAACTTCTGCATGCTGCTGCCCGGCCCCGAGGCCATGCAGCTCGCGACCTACGCCGGATGGCTCTTGCATGGCTGGCGCGGCGGTTTGGCCGCAGGCCTGCTGTTCGTACTGCCGGGCGCCTTGGTGGTGCTCGCGCTCTCCGCCGGCTACGCCGCCTTCGGCGGCGTTCCTTTGGTCGAGGCGATCTTCTTTGGCGTCAAGGCGGCCGTTCTGGCGATCGTGATCGAGGCCCTGCTGCGAATCGCCAAGCGGGCGCTGAAGATACCTCTCGACTGGGCGATCGCCGGCGGGGCCTTCGCGGCGATCTTCTTCTTCAACCTGCCCTTTCCCCTGATCGTGCTCGGGGCCGCGGTGATCGGCTTCCTCTTCCTGGCGAAGGCGCAGCCCGGCGACCGTGCCGCGACGAGCCGCCCGACATGGCCCCGCACCGCCGGGACCATCGGGCTATGGCTGGCGGTCTGGTTCGCGCCCCTGATCGCCATCGCGGCAGCCCTGGGGCCGGACCATCTCCTGGCCCAGGTCGCGCTGTTCTTCTCCAAGCTGGCCGTCGTCACCTTCGGCGGCGCCTACGCGGTCCTCGCCTACATGACCCAGCAGGCGGTCGAAGCCTTCGGATGGCTGAGCACCGGGCAGATGCTCGACGGACTGGGGCTGGCGGAAACAACGCCGGGACCCTTGATCCTGGTCACACAGTTCGTCGCTTTCCTCGCCGGCTTCCAGGCCGACGGCGGCGGTTTCCTGCTCGGTCTGCTGGCGGCCCTGGTCGCGCTCTGGTCGACCTTCGCGCCCTGCTTCCTCTGGATCTTCGTCGGCGCGCCCTATATCGAGCGCCTGCGCGGCGCGCCGCGCCTGGCCGGGGCTCTGGCAGCCATCACCGCGGCCGTGGTCGGCGTGATCCTCAACCTCTCGCTCTGGTTCGGACTGCACGTCGTCTTCGACAAGCTCGAAGACCGGCATTTCGGACCTCTCCGGCTGCTGAAACCGGATCTCGCAACGATCGACTGGGCAGCCGCCGCGCTCGTGTTGCTGGCCGCGGTCACCGTGTTCAGGTTCAGGCTCTCGATCCTCTGGACGCTGGCGATCTGCGCCCTGGCCGGCGTGGGCGTGAAGCTGGTTCTCGGCGCCTGACGCGCCTAATTCACGTAGCTCGGGTCCTGGCGGTCGAGCAGACGCTTCAGGGCCTCGAAATGGGCCTTGCCGTAGTCGTCGCTCAGAGCGCGCTTGAAATCCGACTTGAAATGGGCCGCCAGGTTGTCGCTGATCCGCTTCAGCGGCCGGCCGGTCGACATGGCTAAGACCTGCACCATGCAGGCGCGCTCGAGGAAGTAAAGGTCGTCGAATGCGTTGGCGATGGTCTCGCCGACCACGACGACGCCGTGATTGGCCAGGAACAGGATGCGTTTGTCGCCGAGCGCCTCGGCCATGCGGTCGCCTTCCGCCGTATCGAGCGCCAGGCCGTTGTACGCGCCGTCGTAGGCGACGTCCCCGTAGAACCGCAGGTTGTTCTGGCTGATCGGCTCCAAGGTGCCGTCCTCGAGCGAGGTGAGCGCCGTGGCGTAGGGCATGTGGGTATGGAAGACGCAGCGCGCCCGGGGGTTGCGGACGTGGATCCGCGAATGGATGCAGAAAGCGGTAAGGTCGACCGGGCCGTCGCCCTCGAGCACCTGTCCCTCGCCGTCCAGGACCAGCAGGTCCCCGGCCCTGATCTCCGACCAGTGGAGGCCGTAGGGATTGAGCAGGAAGCGGTCGTCCTCGCCCGGCACGGCGAAACTGAAATGGTTGTCGATGCCCTCGTGCAGGTCGAAGTGCGCCGCAAGCCGCAGGGCCGCCGCCAGATCGATCCTGGCCTGCCGGACAGTATCCTTCATCGGGTCACTCCATCTCACGCGTGCCGGCCGAGGCCGATCTAGGATTCCGCAAGGGAAGAAAGAGCGACCCGGTCGGTCAGGGCGATTTGCCCCCTCGACACCGCCACCCATCCTCTGCGCTCGAGCTCCTTGAGCTGGCGACCGACGACCTCTCGTGCCGTCCCGAGTTCCGCGGCCAGTTCCTGATGGGTCGCAACCACCCTGCCCTCGGCAGTAGCCAGGGTGACGAGCCGTTGCGCCAGACGCTTGTCCATGCGCTCGAAGGCAACCTCTTCGACGATATGCATGAGGTCCGAGATCCGGTGCGAGTAATCGGAAAATACGAGCCTTCTGAAGCCCGGCGAGCGCGCAATCGCGTCCTCGAAAGCCGTTCGGGGTATCGCCACTGCCTCCACGCTGGTCTCGGTCATCCCCTCCGCGGCGTAGGCCTCGTCGGCCAGCAGGCAGGCCGTGGTCATGATGCAGGTCTCGCCGCCGCTCACCCGGTAGAGCACGATCTCCCGGCCCGAAGCCGAGACCTGATGGACCCGGATCGTGCCGTCCAAGACCAGCAGGAAGTTGTCCGCCGCCTTGCCGGGCGCGAACACTGTAGTCCCGGCAGGGAGCGAGATGTTGACCGCCCGCTCAGTCAGCAGCCGCTGGTCCTCGGCCGGCAAGGCCGCCAAATCGGCGAATTGGCTGATCCATCCGCTAGACATGACTTACATTTAGGCCGCTCGCCACAAACCTTGCAGTAACCGTGACTAAGTCACAGACGCAGGGCATCCGCAAGGCCACACTTCCCAGAGCGCGCGCCGCCGCCGCTCGTGCGCGAAGCGGGGCTGCGGCGCGGAACGTCCCCGACATCGTGTTTTTTTTATGACTGTCGATTGGGGCCGACCGCTCTACAGGAGGAGAGGAAATGACGCCGAACGTGAAAACCTTCTTCGATCAGGCAACCTTTACCGCCACGCATCTGGTCTGGGATCCGCAAACCAGGCACGCAGCGGTGGTCGATTCGGTCAAGGACTACGATCCGAAGTCCGGCCGAACCTCCACGGCGTCGGCGGACGAGCTGATCGCTTTCGCCGAGCAGGAAGGACTCACCCTGGAGTGGATCCTCGAGACCCATGTCCATGCCGATCACCTGACCGCCGCGCCCTACCTCAAGGAGAAGCTCGGTGGCCGCACCGGAATCGGCGCGCGCATCGATGTAGTGCAGTCGGTCTTCAAGCAGGTTTTCAATGCGGAGGAAGCCTTCGCGACCGACGGCCGGCAGTTCGATCGCCTGTTCGACGACGGGGAAACCCTTCACATCGGCGAGCTGGAAGCCAAGGTGATCCATACGCCAGGCCACACGCCGGCTTGCGCGACCTACGTGGTCGGGAACGTCGCCTTTGTCGGCGACACGCTCTTCATGCCGGACTTCGGGACGGCGCGCTGCGACTTCCCAGGCGGCGACGCCCGAGAGCTCTATCGGTCGATCAAGAAGATCCTTTCGCTGCCGCCCGAGACCAGGCTCTTCCTGTGCCACGACTATGGGCCCAACGGCCGCGACTATCAGTGGGAGACCACGGTGGCCGCCGAGCGCGCCGAGAACATCCACGTCAATGACAGCGTGCAAGAGGACGCCTTCGTCGCCATGCGGAGCGAGCGCGACAAGCAGCTCGACATGCCCGTCCTGATCCTTCCCTCGGTGCAGGTCAACATGCGCGCGGGCGACCCGCCCCCGCCCGAATCGAACGGCACGCGCTATCTGAAAATCCCGCTCGACGCGCTCTGAGAAGCGCGCAACGCAACGGAGGAGAGATCCCATGAAAGCTCACAGGCTGGACGGCGAGATCAGCGTCGCTCCGCAGATCCTCGCCGCCGACGTGGCCGCGATCGCCGAGGCCGGTTTCAAAACCATCGTGTGCAACCGGCCCGACGGCGAAGGAAACGATCAACCGCTGTTCCACGAGATCGAGGAGGCCGCGAAAAAGGCGGGCATCGGCGCCCACTATCTGCCGGTCGAAAGCGGAAAGGTTACGGATGACGACGCCGCGGACTTCGGGAAGCTGATCGACGGCGCGCCCAAGCCGGTCTTCGCCTATTGCCGGACGGGGACCCGCTCGGTGACCCTCTGGTCCCTGAGCCGGGCGCACAAGCTGCCCTTGCCGGAGATTTTGGCCAAGGCCACGAGCGCCGGCTACGACATGTCCGGCGTCGTGCGGCGTGTCGCCAACAAGGGCAAAACGCCGACGGAGGTGGTCGACGGCAAGTTCGACGTGGTCGTCGTCGGAGCCGGCTCGGCGGGCATCGCCGTGGCGTCCTCGCTCCTAACCCGGTCTCCCGAACTGGAGGTCGCGGTGATCGATCCGGCCGATATCCACTACTACCAGCCGGGCTGGACCCTGGTCGGCGGCGGCGTTTTCGGGGCCGACGAGACCGTGCGGACACTCTCCTCGGTCCTGCCCGAGAAAGTGCACTGGATCAAGGCGGCGGTCGCCGCTTTCGAGCCCGAGCGCAACGCCGTCGTGCTCGAGGGCTGCAGGGTGATCGAGTACGACCGGCTGGTCGTCTGCCCTGGCTTGAAGCTGGACTGGCACAAGGTCGACGGCCTGGTCGACACCTTGGGCCAGAACGGCGTCACCTCCAACTATCGCTTCGACCTGGCGCCCTATACCTGGAAGTTGGTCCAGGAGATGCAGGGCGGGGAAGCCCTCTTCACCCAGCCGCCCATGCCAATCAAATGCGCGGGGGCGCCGCAGAAGGCGATGTACCTCTCGGCCGATCATTGGCGGCGCCGCGGCGTGCTCGATCGGATCGACGTGGCCTTCTACAACGCCGGCGGCGTGCTTTTCGGGGTCAAGGACTACGTTCCCGCGCTGATGGAGTACGTGAAGCAGTACGAGGCCGACCTGAACTTCAACCACAACCTCACGGCGATCGACGGTCCCGCGAAGAAGGCCTACTTCCAGCGCACGGACGCGGACGGCGCAACCGAGACCGTCGAGCGCTCCTTCGACATGATCCACGTGTGTCCGCCGCAATGCGCACCCGATTTCATTCGGGTGAGCCCCTTGGCGGATCAGGCCGGTTGGGTCGACGTCGACCAGAACACGCTGCGCCACAAGGTCTATGAGAACGTATGGAGCCTCGGCGACGTCATGAATGCGCCGAACGCGAAGACGGCGGCCGCCGCGCGCAAGCAAGCGCCCGTCGTGGCGCAGAACCTACTGGCGGATATCGGCCGCGGCCCCGGCGTTTCGCACTACGACGGCTACGGCTCCTGCCCGCTCACGGTCGAACGGGGCAAGATCGTGCTCGCGGAATTCGGCTACGGCGGGCGTCTGCTGCCGAGCTTCCCTAGTTGGCTGATCGACGGTCGCAAGCCGAGCCGTCTCGCCTGGCTGCTCAAGGAGAAGGTCCTGCCGCCGATCTACTGGAGAGCCATGCTGCGGGGCCGCGAATGGCTGGCCAAGCCGGATGTCGCCCGTCCCGAGATCGTCAACTGACGAAGCGGAAGGCCCGTCGGGTTCATGCTCCAACGTGCTCTGCCCTGCATCGCCTGGCTGAGGCGCTACGACCTCGAGGCGCTGCAGGGCGACGGCCTCGCAGCTGTCATCGTCACCATCATGCTGATCCCGCAGAGTCTGGCCTACGCCCTGCTCGCCGGTCTGCCGCCCGAAGTCGGGCTCTACGCCAGCATGCTGCCCCTGCTCGGCTACGCCCTCTTCGGCTCGTCGAACGCGCTCGCGGTGGGCCCGGTGGCCGTGGTTTCCCTCATGACGGCGGCGGCGGTCGGCGAGCTGGCCGCGGTCGGGACGGCGGAGTACGCCGGGGCCGCGATCGCGCTGGCGCTGCTGTCCGGCCTATTCCTGATCCTGCTCGGCGTCATGCGCCTCGGGTTCCTCGCCAGCCTGCTCAGCCATCCCGTGATCTCGGGGTTCATCACGGCGTCGGGGCTGCTGATCGCCGCCAGCCAGTTCAAGCACATCCTGGGCATCGATGCCGGCGGCCACACCCTGCCCGAGATCGTCGCCTCTCTCTACCGCGGGATCGAAGGAACGAACGGTCCGACCCTGGCGATCGGCGTCGCCGCGACCGCCTTTCTGTTCTGGGTCCGCGGCCACCTGAAATCCCGCCTGAAGCGGCTCGGTTGCGGCGAGCGCGTGGCCGACGCGCTGGCCAAGGCTGGTCCCGTGGCGGCGGTCCTGGCCACGATCCTGCTGGTCGAGCTGCTCTCCCTGGCTGACCGGGGGGTCAGCGTGGTCGGCGCGATCCCGCAGGGCCTGCCGCCCGTCGCCCTGCCCCCGCTCGATCCCGAACTCTGGCGTCAGCTGATCCCCTCGGCGATCCTGATATCGGTCGTCGGCTTCGTCGAGTCCGTCTCGGTCGCCCAGACGCTGGCGGCGAAACGGCGCGAGCGGATCGAGCCCAACCGCGAGCTCGTCGGGCTGGGCGCGGCCAACATCGCCGCGGCGGTCGGAGGCGGCTACCCGGTCACCGGCGGCTTCGCCCGCTCCGTGGTCAACTTCGACGCGGGAGCCCGGACGCCGCTCGCCGGCGTCCTCACCGCGGCCGGCATCGCCCTGACGGCGCTTCTGCTCACGCCGCTGTTTCATCAGCTGCCGAAGGCGACGCTGGCGGCCACCATCGTCGTCGCCGTCCTCTCCCTCGTCGACCTCGGCGCGCTGCGCCGCACTTGGCGCTACTCCAAGGCCGATTTCGCGGCCATGGCGGTGACCATCGTCTTCGTGCTCGGCGCCGGTGTCGAGGCCGGCATCATCTGCGGAGTCGCGCTGTCCCTGGTCTTGTTCCTGGTCCGCTCGGCGCGACCCCACTTCGCCGTTGTTGGACAGGTGCCCGGCACGCATCACTACCGCAACATCCTGCGCCACGAAGTGATCACCAGCCCGACGGTCTTGAGCGTGAGGGTCGATGAGAGCCTCTACTTCGCCAATGCCCGCTGGCTGGAGGACACAATCTACGACCGCGCGATCGCCGATCCGAACCTGCGTCACGTCGTTCTGATCTGCTCTGCCGTGAACGTGATCGACGCCAGTGCGCTGGAGAGCCTCGAGTCGCTTAGCGAGCGGCTCAATTCCGCCGGTGTCGCGCTCCATCTGTCGGAGGTCAAGGGCCCGGTCATGGATCGGCTGGTCGTATCGGAACTGTTCCAGCATCTGACCGGCCAAGTCTTCCTCAGCCAACACGACGCCATGGATGCGCTCGACCCGGAGATCACGCGCGCCGCCGAAACAGCCCTAAGACCCGAACTCTCGGCCCAGGCGACACGCACTTGACGCCGCGACGCGGCCCGGGGCGCTCGCTTAGGGCGCTGCCGCCCGGAGGAGCGAGACGCCGATTACTCGATGATCCGCCAAGAGCCGTCGGGCTGCCGGCAAGCCGTGCCATAGGTCTCCTCGAAACGGCCGTCGATCGTCACCATGCTCTGGTACTCGCGGCAGTACTCCAGGCTCGTTGTCGAACCCTCGCTGTTGGCGGCACCGCGATCGGGATCGTTCCAGATGATCGTCTCTCCGCCTGGCGACCGCCAGGTCCTGTCCTCCGCGCTTCGGTCGTCGCCATAGGGGTCGCTGCCAAAGCTTCCCCCTCCGCGACTCAGATTCGAGTCGTCCAGCCGGGCCAGTTCGACCGCCTGATTCATATCCTGGATGAACTCCTTCAGGATCTTGTCGACCGCGTTCTTGGTCGATTGCTGAACGGCGTTCTTCATCAGGAAGGAGCCGCCCCAGAAGATCTTGCCGCCCTGACTGCGCCCCTTGGCGGCGTAGGTCTTGGACATGATCTCGCGCCCGTCATCCCTAACGTCGATCCTGAGATTCACGCGGGCCTCGAAGCCGGCGAACTGGTAGTTGGTCAGATCGAAGGCGACCAGCAGTCCATCCTGGTCGTAGGGTGTCGCGGTTTTTTGGACCGAGTCGAAGGCGTCGCGCACGTCCGCGCTCCTCATGGTCGTGTCCATGATGCTGCCGAAGTCGATCACCCACCTGTTCATGAAGAAGCCCGCCCGCGCCGACCGGATGCCGTAGGTGTGGCCCTCGGTCTGGGGGCTCAGGTAGTAGCGCACCGGCTCGTTAACCTGGGGGAGCGTGACGCGCCCTTGATTGTTGACGAGGTACTGGGGGTAGTCCTCGTGCACGGAAACCGTGCACGCGGAGGTCAAAGCGAACGTCGTCAGCGCCGCGAGACAGAACGCTATCCTCATTGCCCGTCTCCCCTAGCCCCACCGGTCCATGCCCTACCTTGGCGACCGGCCGCCGCCTGTTAACCTTAAACGGCGTCAATCTAACTTCTAAGACTACCACAAATATCCCGTTTAGAAGAAACCGGGGTCACGGAGGCCTTCATGTCTTGGCCAAGCTGCGGCATCCGCCGAGGGGCGGCAGTTCCAGCCGCCCGGGGACGTTCCGCCCGTCTGCCACGACCCGGTCCACGATCAATCGCCGGCCGTCCATGCGGTAGCGCGCTCTGATGGTCCGCGCCTTTCCATAGCGGTCGCCGAGCAGGCGCTGCAGACCGCCCAGCAGGCGCGCGTCGACACTGCGCGGAAAGATCCGCACCGGCTGCGCCACGGCGACGCCGCGATGATGGGCTCGGATCCGGTCGATGGCCCTGCGCTCCTGTCCGCTGACGCGTCCGGCCGGCTCCCTGATGAAGCCGCTGAAGCGGTCGAGGTTTAGGGCCCACGGCGTGTTCGGCCTGCCCTCCGAGATGAAGAGCCGCCCCTGGCCGTCCATCAAGGCGACCTGCATGCCGAAGCAGCGGTCCAGGGTCGAGTAGAGGGTCTCGCGCTGGTTCGCCCGGTCCGGCCAGGCCAGCTCGATGCTCGGGCCGGAGCCGTACTCCAGGAGGCGGAGCAGCGTGCGGCCCTCGGCCACGTCCTCGCGGCTCGCGGTGATCGTCTGCTTGGCGGCGGTTTCTTTCCGGGGCGCAGGCTCGCGCTTGACCGCTTTGGGCGGCCGCCGGACCTCCGCGATCGGGCGCCGGGGCATCGGCTTGGCCACCGGCCTCGGCTCGGCGCGCGCGGCCAACCGCGGGCTCGGCGCGGGCGCCTTCCGGGGTTCGGCCAGGGGCACGGGCTTGCGCGTCTCGCGCGGCCGAGCGACCGGCTTCTTCGCCACAGGCGGCGGTTTTGCCTCGGCGGCCCTTGGCGCGGGCTTCGGTGCCGGGGGTGGCTTCGGCGCGGCCTTGGCCTCGACGGGGGGAGCGGGCTTCTGGGGTTCGATCGCCGGGGCCTCGGCCGCTGGCCGCGCCGCCTGTGGCGGCGGCGGTGGCGGCAGCACGACGGCGCGTGCAGAGGCGGGCGGCCGCTCCTCCGGAGGGGGCGTATCGGGCACCGCCTCCGCGGCGGGGAGCTGCTCGGGAAGACTGCGCGGCGGCTCTTCCGGCTGCGCCACCAAGCCGAAGACGACCAGAAGGATCAGGCCGAGCGACAGGGCGATCGAAGCACCGGTAGCGATACCGCGCGAAAACATAGCCTTAGCGGGCGAGCTTCCGCACGTAGAGCAGCTCCATCTCCTCCGCGAGGGAATAGAGGCTGCGGAGCCGCTCGTCCGGGCTCATCGGCGGTCCGGCCTGCGCTGTCGGATC